>JBQTJF010000060.1:0-2320 GCA_052387375.1 Betaproteobacteria bacterium | reverse complement strand
ATGGGCTCATACTAGTCATTTGTGGTCATGTTGGCAACGGCAGGTCCTTGAACGGGCGCGGCGAACGGTTTTGTTATCCCGATTTGCACTATAGGCACCCCCCCCCCCCGCGGGATTCCCATCGGTGGCCCGGACATGGGTACGGTCATGGACGAACCCGTCAACCCCGAGCCCGCGAAGGCTCCCTTTCCGGTCGTCGGCATCGGCGCGTCGGCGGGCGGGCTGGAGGCGATGTCGGAGCTGCTCTCGGCGCTGCCCGCCTCGACCGGCATGGCGGTCGTGCTGGTGCAGCACCTCGATCCGGCGCACGAGAGCCTGCTCGCCGAGATCCTCGCGAAGAAGACGGCGATGCCGGTCGCCGAGGCGCGCGACGGCGTGCAGGTCGCGCCCGATCGCCTCTACATCATTCCGCCGAACGCCACGCTCGCGCTCTCGGGCGAGGTGCTGCGCCTCACCGCCCGCGAGGCCGCGGGGCGCAATCCCGGGCCGATCGACGTGCTGTTGCGCTCGATTGCCGCCGGGCGCGGGCCGAACGCCGTGGGGGTGCTGCTCTCGGGCGCCGGGTCCGACGGCACGCGCGGCGCGCAGGAGATCAAGGAGGCGGGCGGGATCGTCATCGCGCAGGAGCCCGAGTCGGCAACCTTCGACACCCTGCCGCGCAGCGCCATCGACGCGGGCTGCGTCGACCTCGTGCTGCGCCCCGCGGACATCGCGCGCAAGCTGGCGGGCCTCGGCGGCCACCTCGCGGCGGGCAACGGCGAGGCGGCGGAGGCGCCGGCCGGCGGCGACGAGCACTGGAAGCGAATTTTCCGGCTGCTGCGCGGCGCCTCCGGCATCGACTTCACGCACTACAAGCGCAGCACGCTCGAGCGGCGCGTCGCGCGGCGCCAGGCGCTGCGGCACGTGCTCGAGCTGGGCGACTATGCGGCGCTGCTCGACGAGGACGCCGCGGAGCTGAACGCGCTCTCGCACGACGTGCTGATCGGCGTCACCGGGTTCTTTCGCGACCCGGACACCTTCCACGCCCTCGCGCAGACGGTGTTCCCGGCGCTCCTCGAAGGCCGCGCGCCGCGCTACCCGCTGCGCATCTGGGGGCGGGGCTGCTCGAGCGGCGAGTAGCTGTACTCGATCGCCATCTGCCGGAGGGAGCACCTGGGCGAGCGCGCGGCGCGCACGCCGATCCAGATGTTCGGCACCGACGCCTCCGAAGCGGCGATCGGGCGCGCGCGCGAGGGGCGCTACCCCGACGGCATCGAGTCCGAAGTCTCGCCGGCGCGGCTGCGGCAGTACTTCACGAAGGAAGACCATCACTATCGCATCGCCAAGCCGCTGCGCGACCTGTGCGTGCTCGCCCGCCACGACCTGACGCGCGACCCGCCGTTCTCGCGCGTCGACCTGGTGAGCTGCCGCAACCTGCTCATCTACCTCGATTCGGGCCTGCAGCGCCACGTGCTGGGCCAGCTCCACTACGCGCTCAGGCCGCACGGGTTCCTGCTGCTGGGGCCCTCGGAGGCGATCGGCGCGAGCGCGGACCTCTTCGAGCTGACCGACAAGAAGCGGCGCGTGTTCGCGCGCCGCGACGTGCCCGGACGCGCGCAACTGCACCCCGCGCGCGAGCTGCAGCTTCCCCCGCCGCGCGGCCCCTGGGCTGCCGCGGCGCCGCAGCGTGCCGAGGCCGACCGCCTGCAGCGCGAGACCGACCGCATGCTGCTCGCGCGCTACGCGCCGGCCGCCATCGTGGTCGACGAGGAGCTGAACGTCCACCAGTTCCGCGGCGACACCGGGGCCTATCTCGAGCACGCGCCCGGCCCGGCGAGCCTCAACCTGCAGCAGCTCGCGCCGCCCTCGCTGCTGGTCGCGCTGGCGCCGGCGCTGCGCGAAGCGCGCGCCTCGCGCGCCACGGTGCGCCGCGAGGGCCTGCGCGTCGAGACGCAGGGCCGCGCGCGCAGCGTGCGCTTCGAGGTGAGCCCGTTCCGCCTCGCCGACGACACCGGCGCCTGCTACCTCGTGGTGCTCGAGGAAGCGGGCCGCGCCCGCGCGCCGCGGCTCTGGGAGAAGCTGCTCGAAACCGCCGCCGCCCGCCGCGCGCCGGCGCCCGGCAGCTCGGCGGCCGAGATCGAGCAGCTCCAGCGCGAGCTGGCGGCGACGCGCGAGTTCCTGCAATCGAGCGCCGAGGAGCAGGAGGCGGCGCGCGAGGAGCTGAAGTCGCTGCACGAGGAGGCGCTCTCGGCGAACGAGGAGTTCCAGAGCACCAACGAGGAGCTGGAGACCGCCAAGGAGGAGCTGCAGTCGGCGAACGAGGAGCTCGCCACCACCAACG
>JBQTJF010000059.1:0-5010 GCA_052387375.1 Betaproteobacteria bacterium | reverse complement strand
CGGCCTCGATGCGCAGCACGCAGCTCTGGTTGTTGCGCCGCGCCGGCGGCGCGCCGGCCCCCGCCAGCGCGGGGGGCGGATGCAGGAACTCGACGCGCACGCCGTCCCAGTCCCAGCGCTCGCCCGCGCGGCAGCGGCGCGGCGCGACGCTGAGCGAATGCAGGTGATGCGGCGCCGGAAGCGACGAGGCGATGGCGCCGACCTCGAAGGACTCGAGCACGGAGAGCGCGCCGCCGACGTGATCGGCGTCCTGGTGCGTGAGCACCATCAGGTCGACGCGCGAAAGGCCGGCGCCGCGCAGCGCCGGCGCCACCACGCGCGAGCCGCCGTCGGCCTCCGGCCCGTACGCCGGCCCGGCGTCGTAGAGCAGCGTGCGGCTGGAGGTGCGCGCGAGCACCGCCAGCCCCTGGCCGACGTCGAACACGGTGATCCATGCCTCGCCCGGCGCCGGCGCGGCCGGCGCCAGCGTGAACGCCGGCGCCATGAGGGCCGCGCCGCCCGCGCGCCAGGGCACGCCGCGCGGCGCCAGCATCCACGCCGCGCCGGCGAGCGCGAGCGGCACGCTCCACAGCGGCGGCGCATGGCTCTGCCACAGCGCCCCCGGCAGCGCCGCGCACCACTCGAGGAATTGCAATAGCACCTCCACAAGGAAAGAGGCGACACCCAGGAGAAAATCGAAAGGCAGGACGGCTGCCGTCAGGGCGAGCGGGGTGACCACCACCGAGACGACCGGGATGGCGAGCGCGTTGGCGAGCGGCCCGGCGAGCGACACCTGGCCGAAGAGGAGCAGCGCCGCGGGCGCGAGCCCGAGCGTGATCGCCCATTGCATGCGGCCCCACTGCGCGAGCCGCGGGACGGCGCCGGTCCAGCCGGTGCCGACGTAGAAGATGAGCGCCACCGCGCCGAAAGAGAGCCACAGCCCCGGCGCGAGCGGCGCCCAGGGGTCGGCCAGCACCACCACCGCGAGCGCCAGCGCGAGCGTGCGCCAAGGCGAGGCGATGCGCCCCGACCAGAGCGCGAGCGCCACCACCGTCACCATCCAGAAGGTGCGCTGCGCCGGCACGGCGAAGCCCGAGAGCAGCGTGTAGCCGAGCGCCGCGGCGATGGCGGTGGCCGCGGCGGCCTTGCGCGCCGGCAGGCGCAGCGCGAGCGGCGGCGCGCGCCGCCAGAGCGCGCCGGCGAGCCACGCGGCGAGCCCCGAGACGAGCGTGACGTGCAGGCCGGAGATGCTCATGAGGTGCGTCACGCCGGTGCGGTTGAAAAGCCGCCACTCCTCGCCCGAGATCGAGCGCTGGTCGCCGATAGCGAGCGCGGCGAGGATGCCGGCCGCCGGCGTGGCGCCGAGCGTCGCCGTGAACCTCCCCCGCACCGCTTCCCGCGCTTTCTCGACGTAATCGAAGAACGACCGCCTTTCTCCCATCAGGCGCCGGACGCCTTTCTCCCGAACGTACCCCGTGGCGCCGACCCCGCGCTCGAGGAGCCAGGCCTCGTAGTCGAAGCCGTGCGGGTTGACCTGGCCGTGCGGCCGGCGCAGGCGCAGCGTCAGCAGCCAGCGCTCGCCCGGGTGCACCGGCTGCGGCGCCTCGTACCAGGTGACGAGGAGCTTCCGCGGCAGCCGCACGCCGGCCGATTCCGGCTCGAGCTCGAAGCGCGGGTTCGGCCCGGGCGCGGGCAGGCTGGCCACGACGCCCACCACCTCGAGGTCGCGGCCCTCGAGCTCCGGGGCCAGGCGATCGGCCATGCGCCAGTGCGCGCACGCCGCGGCCCAGAGAAACCCGGCAGCGAGGAAGAGGGGAATGACAAAGGGTCTTCGCCACCAGGCCAGGCCGGCGAGGACAGGCAACGCGAAAAGCCACAACAGCGAAGGCAGGCTCGCCTGGAGCTGCAGCAGGGCAGCCCCGCAGGCAAAGGCCAGCGCCGCCGCGGTCATGTACGATGCAACGCGGGTGCCTCGCCGCCGCTGACCGTGCCGCGCAAGTTTTTCCGCAAATACCTGCCGGATGCCGAGCGCGTGCGCTCGGGCCGCGTGGCGCGCGCCCTGGGCGGCTGGCTCGACCATCCGAACCTCTGGCACCTCAACCGGCGCTCGGTCGCCGGCGCGGTGGCGATCGGCCTCTTCTCGGGCCTGGTACCCGGGCCGCTGCAGATGCTGACGGCGCTGCTGATCGCGGTGCCGCTGCGGCGCAACGTGCCGGTGGCGCTGCTCGTGACGCTCTACACCAACCCCTTCACCATCGTGCCGCTCTATCTCGTCGCCTACGCGTACGGCCGGCTGATCCTTCCCGAGGGCTCGTACCGCGCGCCGCAAGAGCCGTTCGATTTCGACTGGAGCGACTTCTCCGGCTCGATGCAGGCGATGGGCGAGTGGATGATGGGCCTGGGCAAGCCGCTGCTGGTCGGCATCCCGGCGCGCGGCCGCACGCTCGCCGTGCTCGGCGACTTCCTGGTGGAGCTCGTCTGGCGCGCCGACGGGGTGCTCGCCTGGCGCGCGCGCAAGCGCCGGCGGCAAGCAAGGTCCAGCCCCTAGAATCGGTCGATGGACGCGGTCAACACGGCGCTGCTCTTCGGCGCGCTCCTGCTTTTCGTCAGCGTCGCGGCGAGCGTGGTGTCCTCGCGCTTCGGCTTCCCGCTGCTGCTCGTCTTCCTGGTCGCCGGCATGCTCGCCGGCGAGGACGGCCCCGGCGGCGTGCACTTCAACGACTTCGGCCTGTCGTTCCTGATCGGCAACCTGGCGCTCGCCATCATCCTGCTCGACGGCGGCCTGCGCACCAACATGCGCACCTTCCGCGTCGCGCTGGGGCCGGCGCTCGCGCTCTCCACGCTCGGCGTGGTGTTGACCGCGGCGGCGCTCGGCGCCTTCGCCGCGCTCGCGCTCGGCTTCGACTGGCGCCGCGGCCTGCTCTTCGGCGCCATCGTCGGCTCGACCGACGCCGCGGCGGTGTTCTCGCTGCTGCGCCACAGCGGCATCACGCTCAACGAGCGCGTCAGCGCCACCCTCGAGATCGAGTCGGGCTCGAACGACCCGATGGCGATCTTCCTCACCATCGTGCTCATCGAATACCTCATGGGCGCGGCGCCGCCCGGCCCCGGCGGCGCGGCGCTGCTCCTCGCGCAGCAGCTCGGCATCGGCGCCGCGGCCGGCCTCGCCCTCGGCTCCGCGCTGCGCGCCGCGGTGCACCGCATCCAGCTCGCCGAGGGGCTGTACGCGCTGTTCATCGCCTCGGGGGCGATCGCTGCCTTCGCGCTCATCAACCGCTTCGGCGGCTCGGGCTTCCTCGGCATCTACCTCATGGGGCTGGTCATCGGCAACGGCCGCAGCCACGCCACCGAGCACGTGATGCGCGTGATGGACGGCCTCGCCTGGCTCGCGCAGGCGGGCATGTTCCTGCTGCTCGGCCTGCTGGTGACGCCCTCCGCGGTGGCGCGCGAGCTCTGGCCGGCGCTCGCCGCCGGCGCTTTCCTGATCCTCGTCGCGCGGCCCGCCGCCACCTTCCTCACGCTGGCGCCCTTCCGCTTCAACTGGCGGGAGAACCTCTACATCGCCTGGATGGGGCTGCGCGGCGCGGTGCCGATCATTCTCGCCCTCTTCCCGCTGATGGCGGGCGTCGAGGGCTCGATCCGGCTCTTCGAGTACACCTTCGTCATCGTGCTGCTGTCGCTGCTCATCCAGGGCACGACGGTGGCGCCGATGGCGCGGCTGCTGCGCCTGGAAGTGCCGGCCGCGCGCGAGCCGCGGCTGAGGAGCGGCCTGCACCTGCCGACCGCGCCGGACTACGAGATGCTGCAGTTCGAGGTCGAGGCGCAGTCGGCGGCCGACGTGGACAACCCGGCGGAGCTGCCGCTGCCCTACGGCGCGCGCCTCGTCGCCGTGGCGCGCGGCGAGGCGCTGCTCGCGCCCGCGCCGGCGCTGCTGCAACCGGGCGACATCGCCTGCGTGCTCGCGCCCGAGGACAGCCACCTGCGCGTGGGCGAGCTCTTCGCCGCCGGGCCGGGGCCCGCCGGCGAGACGACGCGGCGCTTCTTCGGCGACTTCGTGCTCAACGCCGACGCGCTGCTCGAGGACGTCTGCGCCGCCTACGGCGTCGCGCCGGTCGGCTCGGGCACGCTGGAAGAGTTCCTGCGCCGGCGCCTGAAGGGCCGGCCGGTGGTCGGCGACGCGGTCGAGGTCGGCGAGATCGAGCTCACGGTGCGCGAGATGGACGGCCCGCGCATCGTCAAGGTGGGCCTGAAGCTGCGATGACGCACGCGGAGTTCGTCGCCGCCTACGCGAGCGGCACGATCCGCGTGCAGGTCGACCGCCAGCGCGCGGCGAAGCTCGTCTCGGCGCGGCTCATGCTGCCGCTCGTGCTGCTGCCCTTCCTCGGCCTCGCCGTCGCCCTCGCCCTTACCGGCTACCTCTTCTGGGGCATCGGCCTCTTCGTGCTCGTGATCGCCCTGCGCGCCGTGGTGCGCGCGAGCAGCGAGGGCTTCGTGCTCTCGCGCGCATTGCAGGACCCCGCCTTCTACGAGCAGGTGCGCGCCGCGGGCGTGTTCTCGATCGTCTAGGATCGCTGTGTCCCGATCGGGACACGAAACGCTCGTTAAGCCTGCTCCACCAAGGGCGGTAGACGACGGGGAGACTCTGCGAAACGCGTGTGAAGTCGAGAACCAGTAACATTCGCATCCGATGGCCACTGCGTCGAACATCGAATGGACTGAGCAGACCTGGAATCCGGTGACCGGCTGCACGAAGGTCAGCCCTGGTTGCAAGAACTGTTATGCGGAGACGATGGCCCGTAGGCTAAAGGCCATGGGCGCCTCGGGATACGAACGCGGCTTCAAGCTGACTCTCCAGCCAGCGCGGCTGTTACGACCGCTGGAACGGAAGAGGCCGACCGTCTGGTTCGTGAACTCGATGAGCGATCTCTTTCACAAGGACATTCCAGACGCGTACGTCGACGAAGTTTTTGAGACGATTCGCCGCAGCCCACAGCACACGTATCAGATCCTCACGAAGCGTGCAGCGCGACT
>JBQTJF010000058.1:0-13812 GCA_052387375.1 Betaproteobacteria bacterium | reverse complement strand
CCAACAACCGCGCCCGCCTGAGCGGCGCGCAGCTGCGCAACCGCGCCATCACCGACCTCTTCGAACCGGGCTCGACGCTGAAGCCCTTTACCGTCGCGCTCGCCATCGAGAACGGCCGCGTCACCCCGCGCACCATGATTCCGACCGCCGGCGGCCGGCTCACCATGGCCAACTACACCATCCGCGATATGCATCCCGAGGCCGCGCTCAGCGTCGCGCAGGTGCTGCAGAAGTCCTCCAACGTCGGCGCCGCCAAGATCGCGCTGGCGCTGCCGCGCGAGGCGATGTGGCACCTCTTCCGCCGCGTCGGCTTCGGCGCCGCGCCCGAGCTCGGCTTTCCCGGCGCCGCCGCGGGGCGCTTGCGCCACTACAAGAGCTGGCGGCCGATCGAGCAGGCGACCATGGCCTACGGGCACGGCATCTCGGTCAGCCTGCTGCAGCTCGCGCGCGCGTATACCGTTTTCGCGCGCGACGGGGAATTGGCGCCGCTCACGCTGGTCAAAACGAGCGGCGCGGCGGCGGGCGAAAAGGTGCTCTCGGCCGAAGCGGCGCGCGCGGTGCGCGCCATGCTCGAGCTGGCGGTGCAGCCGGGCGGCACCGGTCCGCGCGCGCGCATCATGGGATGGCGGGTCGCCGGCAAGACCGGCACCGCCCACAAGCAGGAAAACGGCGCCTATGCCGCGGACAAGTACCTTTCCTCGTTCGTCGGTTTTGCGCCCGCTTCGGCGCCGCGGCTGGTGGTGGCGGTGATGCTCGACGAGCCCGCCGCCGGGCAGCACTACGGCGGCACCGTCGCCGCGCCGGTGTTCGCGCAGGTGATGCAGGGCGCGCTGCGCCTGCTCGGCGTGCCGCACGACGCGCCGCTCGAGCCGGTCGGCCTCCCCGGCGAGGGCGAGGAAGCCAAGGAGAGCACGTGACGGGATGGGTGCGTTGCAAACCAGGCAACCGGAGCTGTTCGCGCGCCTCGCGGCCCAGGGAGCGATGATCGAGCGCCTTTCCTCCGACAGCCGGCGCTGCGCGCCCGGCGTCGCCTTCTTCGCTTATCCCGGCGAGCGCGCCGACGGGCGCGCGCACATCGGCGACGCGGCGGCGCGCGGCGCGGCGGCGGTGCTGTGGGAAGAAGAGGGGTTCGCATGGCGTCCGGAATGGCGGCTGCCCAACGCGGCGGTGCGCGGGCTCAAGCAGCGCGCCGGCGAGCTCGCGCACGAGTTCTACGGGCGGCCCTCCGCGGCGCTGTGGATGTGCGGGGTCACCGGCACCAACGGCAAGACCTCCTGCTGCCAATGGATCGCCGCCGCGCTCGAGGCACACGGCGCGCGCAGCGGCGTCGTCGGCACGCTGGGCAGCGGCTTCCCGGGGACGCTCGCGCCGCTCGCCAATACCACCCCGGATGCGCTAGAAGCGCACGCGCTGCTGAAGGGCATGCTCGAGCAGGGCGCGCAGGCGGTCGCCATGGAAGTCTCGTCGCACGGCCTCGTGCAGGGCCGCGTCAACGGCATCGCGTTCGACTGCGCGCTTTTCACCAACCTCTCGCACGACCACCTCGACTACCACGGCTCCATGGAAGCGTACGCGGAGGCGAAAGCGCGCCTGTTCGACACGCCGGGCCTGCAGGCGGCGGTGCTGAACCTCGACGATCCCTTCGGCGCGCGCCTCGCGCAGCGGCTCGCCGCCCGGGGCTTGCGCACCATCGGCTACAGCCTGTCGAAAGCCGCGACGCCGGAGTACCTGGTCGCCGCGGCGATCGACGGCGCGGCCGTGACGATCGACTCGAGCTGGGGCACGGCGCACGCCACCGTGCACCAGCTCGGGCGCTTCAACGTCGCGAACGCGCTCGGCGTGCTGGGTTGCCTGCTTTCTTACGGTGTCTCCCTCCAAGAGGGAGTCGATCTTCTGCAACGACTTCCCGGCGTGCCGGGGCGAATGCAGCGCATCGGCGACGAACCGCTGGTGGTGATCGACTACGCGCACACGCCCGACGCGCTGGAGAAGGTGCTGCAGGCGCTGCAGCCGGTGGCCGCGGCGCGCGGTGGCCGCCTGGTCGCGGTGTTTGGCGCCGGCGGCGACCGCGACCCGGCCAAGCGCCCCCTCATGGGCGCGGCGGCGGCGCGGCTTGCCGATCGCGTCGTCATCACTTCCGACAACCCGCGCGGCGAGGATCCGCTCGCCATCATCGCCGCCATCCGCCGCGGCGCCGGCGCTTGCGAGGTCGAGCCCGACCGGCGCCGCGCCATCGAGCAGGCGATCGCGCGCGCGGCGCCGCGCGACGTGGTCCTCGTCGCCGGCAAGGGCCACGAGACCTATCAGGAAATCCTCGGCCGCCGCGAGCCGTTCTCCGACGCGGCCGTGGCGCGCGAGGCGCTGGCACGACGAGGGGCGCGATGATGAGCCTTGCCGAGGCCGCCCGGATGGCGCAAGGCCGCACGAGCGGCGGCGACCCGGTCTTCAGCGGCGTCTCCACCGACACGCGCACGCTGCGCGCCGGCGAGCTCTTCGTCGCGCTGCGCGGCGAGCGCTTCGACGGGCACGCGTTCCTCGCGCAGGCGAAGGCCGCGGGGGCGGTCGCGGCGATGGTCGACCGCGCCTACGGCGGGGAGTATCCCGTGCCGGTCATCGTCGTCGCGGACACGAAGCTCGCCCTGGGCGCGCTCGCCCGCGAATGGCGCGAGCGCTTCTCGCCGGCGCTCGTCGCCGTGACCGGCTCGAACGGCAAGACCACCGTCAAGGAGATGCTGGCCTCGATCCTGCGGGCGCACGCGGGCGACGACGCCGTTCTCGCCACGCGCGGCAACCTCAACAACGACATCGGCCTGCCGCTCACGCTGCTGCGCTTGACCGCGGCGCATCGCTGGTGCGCCATCGAGCTCGGCATGAACCACAAGGGCGAGATCGCCTACCTCGCGGGCCTCGCGCAGCCGACCGTGGCGCTGGTGAACAACGCGCAGCGCGAGCACCTCGAGTTCATGAACTCGATCGAGGAAGTGGCGGCCGAGAACGCCGGCGTGTACGGCGCGCTGCCGGCGCACGGCGTCGCGGTCGTCAACGTCGACGACGCGCAGGCGGGGTTCTTGCGCAAGGCGGCCGGCGGCCGCCGCGTCGTGGACTTCGGCCTCGACGCCCCCGCCGCGGTCAGCGGACGGTACACCCTCGGCGCGCTGTCGAGTGAGATACACGTCAGGGTTGACCAGTCCGAGGCAGCCGCGACGCTGGCGATTCCCGGGCTGCACAACGTGCGCAACGCGCTGGCCGCCGCTGCCTGCGCGCACGCCGCCGGCGTAGACCTGCAAAGCATCGGCAAAGGGCTCAGCGCTTTCCGTCCGTATAGCGGCCGGCTGCAGGTGAAGCAGGCCGGCGCCATCACGCTGATCGACGACAGCTACAACGCCAACCCGGACTCGGTGCGCGCGGCGATCGACGTCCTCGCCGGCTGTCCCGGGCCGACGCTGCTCGTGCTCGGCGACATGGGCGAGGTCGGCGAGCAGGGGCCGCAGTTCCACCGCGAGGTCGGCGCGTATGCGCGCCGCAAGGGCATCTCGGGCCTGCTCGGCCTGGGCGAGGCGACGCGCGCGGCGGTCGAGGCCTTCGGCCCCGGCGCGCAGCATTTCGACAGCGTCGAGGCGCTGGTGCGCGCCGTGCGCGGCAAGACCGTTCTGGTGAAGGGCTCGCGCTTCATGCGCATGGAACGCATCGTGGCAGCGCTGGGCGGCGCGCCCGCAGGAGGGCACTGATGCTACTCGATCTCGCGCAGTGGCTCGCCAAGGACGCGCGCGTCTTCAACGTCTTCAACTACATCACGCTGCGCGCGGTGCTCGCCTGCCTCACCGCGCTCGCGGTATCGCTCATCCTCGGGCCCTACATGATCCGCAAGCTCACCGCCTACAAGATCGGCCAGGCGGTGCGCGAGGAAGGCCCGCGCTCGCACCTCACGAAAGCGGGCACGCCGACGATGGGCGGGGCGCTCATCCTGGTGTCGATCTGCCTGACGACGCTGCTCTGGGCCGACCTCTCGAACCGCCTGGTCTGGGTGGTGCTGCTCGTGACCGTGGCCTTCGGCACGGTGGGCTGGATCGACGACTACCGCAAGGTGGTGCACCGCAACCCGAAAGGCCTCTCGGCGAAGGCGAAGTTCTTCTGGCAGTCGCTGATCGGCCTCGCCGCCGCCGCCTACCTCGCGTATCTGGCGCGCAGCATGCCGGCGCTGAACGAGCTTATCGTGCCCTTCTTCAAGCACGTCGCCTATCCCCTGGGCACGGTGGGCTTCATCGTGCTCACCTTCTTCGTCATCGTCGGCACCTCCAACGCCGTCAACCTCACCGACGGGTTGGACGGGCTCGCCATCATGCCGACGGTGCTGGTCGGCAGCGCGCTCGGCATCTTCGCCTACGTCGCCGGGCACGCCGTGTTTTCCAGGTACCTCGGCCTGCCGCACATCGCCGGCGCCGGCGAGCTGGCGGTGATCTGCGGCGCGCTCGCCGGGGCGGGGCTCGGCTTCCTCTGGTTCAACGCCTATCCCGCGGAAGTGTTCATGGGCGACGTCGGCGCGCTCGCGCTCGGCGCCGCGCTCGGCACCATCGCGGTCATCGTGCGCCAGGAGATCGTGCTGTTCATCATGGGCGGCGTGTTCGTCGCCGAGACGCTCTCGGTGATGCTGCAGGTGCTGTACTTTCGCTGGACCGGCGGCAAGCGCATCTTCCGCATGGCGCCGCTGCACCACCACTACGAGCTCGAGGGCTGGAAGGAGAGCCAGGTCGTGGTGCGCTTCTGGATCATCACCATGATGCTGGTGCTGTTCGGCCTGTCGACGCTGAAACTCAGATGATGCGCGAGCGACTCTCCCTGCTGGGGAAGCGCGTCCTGGTGCTCGGGCTGGGCGACACCGGCCTGTCGGCGGCGCGCTGGGTGGAGCGCCAGGGCGGCCGGGTGCGCGCGGCCGATACCCGCGACGTGCCGCCGCGTGCGCGCGACTACCGTGGCGAGCTGCACACGGGCCGGTTTTCAGAATCACTTCTCGATGACGTGGATCTGGTGTGCATCAGCCCGGGGCTCGCGCTCGAGCAGCCGGTCGTCGCCGGGGCCCGCCGGCGCGGCATTCCCGTGCTGGGCGACGTCGAGCTTTTCGCCCTCCACGCCGGCGCGAAGGTGCTCGCCGTCACCGGCACGAACGGCAAGAGCACGGTGACGGCGCTCACCGGGCACCTCCTGCGCAGCGCCGGGCTCGACGTCGAGGTGGCGGGCAACATCGCCCCGCCGGTGCTCGAGGCGCTGCTGCGGCGCCTCAGTTTGCATTCGGCGCCGCCCGCCGCCTGGGTGCTCGAGCTCTCCAGCTACCAGCTCGAGACGACCAGCTCGCTCGAGCCGCACGCCGCGGCGATGCTCAACCTCAGCGAGGACCACCTCGACCGCTACCGCGACATCGGCGAATACGGCGCCGCCAAGGGGCGCATCTTCGCCGGCGCCGGCGTGCAGGTACTCAATCGCGACGATCCGCGCTCGATGGCGATGGCGCGCGCCGGCCGCACCGTGCTGACCTTCGGCCTCGGCATGCCCGAGCGCGAGGAGGATTACGGCATTTCCAAGGGGCAGTTAGTACAGGGTGGCACAGCCATCCTGCCTCTCGGGGAGCTGCCGATCCACGGGCTGCACAACGCGGCCAACGCGCTCGCCGCCGCGGCGCTCGCGCGCACGCTCGGGCTCTCGCACGCGCAGCTCGCCGCCGGCCTGCGCAGCTTCCGCGGCCTGCCGCACCGGCTCGAGCGCGTCGCGAGCCGCGGCGGGGTGGACTGGTACGACGACTCCAAGGGCACCAACGTCGGCGCCACCATCGCCGCCTTGCGCGGCCTGGGCCGGCCGGCGGTGCTGATCCTCGGCGGCGAGGGCAAGGGGCAGGACTTCACGCCGCTCGCCGCGCCGGTGCGCGAGTTCGCCACGCACGTGCTGCTCATCGGCCGCGACGCGCCGCTCATCGAGAAGGTCGTCCCCGGCGAGCGCTGCGCCTCCCTCGAGGAAGCCGTGCAGCGTGCGGCACATCTGGCCAAACCAGGGCAAGCCGTCCTGCTCTCGCCGGCATGCGCGAGCTTCGACATGTTCCGCGACTACCGCCACCGCGGCGAGGTGTTCGCCGGGGCTGTGAGGAGGCTGCCATGAACGAGAAATGGGTCAAATTTGACCCATTCGGATGAGCCCCACCTACGTCTTCGCCCGCAGCGCGCCCGACGCCGAGTACGACCGCTCGCTCGCCTGGGCAGGACTGCTGCTCGCCGCCGCGGGCCTGGTCATGGTCTATTCGGCCTCGATCGCCACCGCCGAGGCGAGCCGCTTCACCGGCGGCAACTCGGCCTGGTACCTCACGCGCCACGCGGTATTCCTCGCCGCCGCGCTCGGCGCCGCGATCCTGGTGTTCCTGGTGCCGGCGCGCCTGTGGCAGAAAGCGGCGCCGTGGCTGTTCCTGCTCGCGGTGGCGCTGCTCGTCGCGGTGCTCGTGCCGGGCATCGGCCGCGAGGTGAACGGCGCGCGCCGCTGGCTCGACCTCAAGGCGCTCACCGTGCAGCCCT
This sequence comes from Betaproteobacteria bacterium, assembly GCA_052387375.1. Taxonomy (GTDB): domain Bacteria; phylum Pseudomonadota; class Gammaproteobacteria; order Burkholderiales; family SG8-39; genus SCGC-AG-212-J23. The sequence goes on along the minus strand of JBQTJF010000058.1, from coordinate 7,261 downwards.
CGGAGCTGATGAAGCTGGCGGTGGTCCTGTACGCCGCCGACTACACGGTGCGCAAGCACTCGGTGCTGAAGAGCTTCCGGCGCGGCCTGCTGCCGATGCTGGGCGTGATGCTGCTCGTGTCCTGGCTCCTGCTGCGCGAGCCGGACTTCGGCGCCCTGGTGGTGATCGCCGTCAGCGCCTTCGCCATCCTCTTCCTCGGCGGCATGAACGGCCGGCACTTCGTCGCCCTGCTCGCCATGCTCGCCGCCGGGTTCGCGCTGCTCGTCCTCACCTCGCCCTACCGCATGCAGCGCATCTTCGGCTTCCTCGATCCCTGGTCGGACCCCCTCGGGCGCGGCTATCAGCTCTCGCACGCCCTCATCGCCTTCGGGCGCGGCGAGCTCTTCGGCGTGGGACTGGGCGCGAGCGTCGAGAAGCTGCACTACCTGCCGGAAGCGCATACCGACTTCCTTCTCGCGGTCATGGCCGAGGAGCTCGGCTTCGCCGGGGTGGCGCTGGTCATCGCGCTTTTCGCCTGGATCGTCGTGCGCGCTTTCGCCATCGCGCGGCAGGCGGCGGCCCGCGAGCGCCATTTCGCCGCGCTGGCGGCGCAGGGCATCGGCGTCTGGATCGGCTTCCAGGCGCTCATCAACATGGGCGTCAACATGGGCCTGCTGCCAACAAAGGGCCTGACGCTCCCGCTCATGAGCTACGGCGGCTCGGGGCTGCTCGCCAACTTCGTCGCGCTCGCGATCCTGCTAAGGATCGACTGGGAAAGCCGTCAATTGGCGCGAGGCCTGCACGCATGAGCCGCTCGATCCTCATCATGGCCGGCGGCCCCGGCGGGCACATCTTCCCGGGGCTGGCGGTGGCCGAGGAGATGCGCGCCGCGGGCTGGCGGGTGGTGTGGCTGGGCGCGCGCGGCGGCATGGAGGAGCGCCTGGTGCCCAAGCACGGCTACGAGACCTCGCTCATCCGCGCGCGCGCGGCGCGCGGCAAGGGGCTGGTGCAGAAGCTGCTGCTGCCGGCGAACCTGCTGTTCTCGTTCTGGGAGAGCGCGCGCTGCCTGCGCCGCCTGCGGCCCGACGTGGTGCTCGGCCTGGGCGGCTACGTCGCCTTCCCGGGCGGCATGATGGCCTCGCTCCTCGACCGGCCGCTGGCGCTGCACGAGCAGAACGCCATCGCCGGTCTCGCCAACCGCGTGCTCGCCGGCATCGCCGACAAGGTGATGGTGGCCTTTCCCGACGCGCTCAAGCGGGCGGAGTGGACCGGCAACCCGGTGCGCGCCTCGATCGCCGCCATCGCCCCGCCGGAGGAGCGCTTTCGCGGCCGCGAGGGGCCGCTGCGCCTGCTCGTGGTCGGCGGCAGCCTCGGCGCGCAGGCGCTCAACGAGGCCCTGCCCCAGGCGCTGGCGATGCTGCAGAAAAACGTGCGCGTCGTGCACCAGGCCGGCGAGAAGCATCTCGAAGCGCTGCAGCAGAACTATCGCGCCGCGGGCGCGCAGGGCGAACTCGTCGCCTTCATCGGCGACATGGCGCGCCGCTACGCGCAGGCCGATCTGGTGCTCTGCCGCGCCGGCGCGGTGACGGTGGCCGAGCTCTCCGCGGGCGGCATGGCGAGCATCCTGGTGCCCTTTCCGCATGCCGTCGACGACCACCAGACGGCCAACGCCCGCTTCCTCGCCGACCAGGGCGCGGCGCTGCTCGTTCCGCAGTCCCAGCTCACACCGGAAAAGCTGGCGTCGTTGTTGCGCTCGCTCGACCGGTCGCAGCTCCTCGACATGGCGCGCAAGGCGCGCGCGCTCGGCAAGCCGGAAGCGGCAAAGCTGGTGGCGCAGCGCTGCATGGAGCTGGCCCGATGAAGCACAAGGTCCGGCGCATCCATTTCGTCGGCATCGGCGGCTCGGGCATGTCGGGCATCGCCGAGGTGCTCGCGAACCTCGGCTACCAGGTGAGCGGCTCCGACCTCGCCGCTAACGCGGCGACGAAACGCCTTTGCGGTTTTGGAGTGAAAGTGTTTATCGGTCACGCGGCGAAGCATGTCGAAGGCGCGGACGCGGTGGTCGTCTCGAGCGCGGTGCAGGAGGACAACCCGGAAGTGGCGGCGGCGCGTGAGCGCCTCATTCCCGTCGTGCCGCGGGCGCTCATGCTCGCCGAGCTGATGCGGCTGAAGCAGGGGGTGGCGATCGCCGGCACGCACGGCAAGACGACTACCACCAGCCTGGTCGCGAGCGTGCTCGGCGAGGCCGGCCTCGACCCGACTTTCGTCATCGGCGGACGGCTGAACGCCGCCGGCTCCAACGCGCGCCTCGGCGCCGGGGAGTTCATCGTCGTCGAGGCCGACGAGTCCGACGCCTCGTTCCTGCACCTGCAGCCGGTGATCGCGGTGGTCACCAACATCGATGCCGACCACATGGACACCTACGGCCACGACTTCGGCCGCCTCAAGCAGGCGTTCGTGCAGTTCCTGCAGAACCTGCCCTTCTACGGCTCGGCGGTGCTGTGCGTCGACGACCCGCAGGTGCGCTCGATCCTGCCCGAGGTGTCGAAGCCGGTGCTGACCTACGGCACGGCCGAGGACGCCGCGGTGCGCGCCGAGGCGATCGCGCACGACGGCGGCCGCATGCGTTTCCGCGCGCGGCGCGCCGGCGGCGCGGCGCTCGAGGTGACGCTGAACCTGCCCGGGCGGCACAACGTGCTCAACGCGCTCGCCGCCATCGCCGTCGGGACGGAGCTCTCGATCGAGGATGGATCCATTCTGAAAGCACTGCGCGAGTTCCGCGGCGTCGGGCGGCGCTTCCAGAACTACGGCGCTGTGCCCTGCGACAGCGGCGGCAGCTTCACGCTCATCGACGACTACGGCCATCACCCGGCCGAGATGGCGGCGACGCTGGAGGCGGCGCGCGGCGCCTTCCCCGGCCGGCGGCTGGTGCTCGCCTTCCAGCCGCACCGCTACACGCGCACGCGCGACCTCTTCGAGGACTTCGTCAGGGTGCTCTCGAGCGCAGACGCGCTGGTGCTCGCCGAGGTGTACGCCGCCGGCGAGGCGCCGATCGTCGCCGCCGACGGCCGCTCGCTCGCGCGCGCGCTGCGCGTCTTCGGCAAGGTCGAGCCGCTGTTCGTCGAGGACATCGCGCAGATGCCGGCGGCGATCCGGCGCGTCGCCGCCGACGGCGACGTCGTGCTCACCATGGGGGCGGGCTCGATCGGCAACGTGCCGGCCCTGCTGACATGAACATGAACGAGCCGCTCAACTTCCAGGGGCTGCGGGGACACCTCAAGCGCGACGAGCCGATGGCCCGCCACGTCAGCTGGCGCGCCGGCGGGCGCGCCGAGCGCTTCTACGTTCCCGCCGACCTCGACGACCTGGGCGCTTTCCTCGCGCGCCTGCCGGCCGACGAGCCGCTGCTCTTCGTCGGGCTGGGCTCCAACCTGCTGGTGCGCGACGGCGGCTGGCGCGGCACCGTGGTGATGATGCACGCCGCCAACCGGCGGCCGCGGCTCGACGGCGGGCGCATCTACGCGGAGGCCGGCGTCGCCAGCCCCAAGGTGGCGCGTTTCGCCGCGCTCAACCACCTGGAGGGCGCCGAGTTCCTCGCCGGCGTGCCGGGGACCGTGGGCGGCGCGCTCGCCATGAACGCCGGCTGCTACGGCGGCGAGACCTGGGACATCGTCGAGCGCGTCCTCACCATCGACCGCGGCGGGCGCACCTTCGAGCGCACGCGCGAAGACTTCGAGATCGGCTACCGCCATTGCGTGCCGCGCACGCCGCGCGAGGAGTGGTTCGCGGCGGCCTGCTTCCGGCTCGCCGCGGGCGACGGCGAGACCTCGCGCGCCATCATGAAGGAGCTGCTGGCGCGGCGCATCGCCACGCAGCCGCTGTCGCTGCCCAACGCCGGCAGCGTGTTCCGCAATCCCGACCGCGACCATGCCGCGAGCCTGATCGAGGCCTGCGGCCTGAAGGGCTTCGCGCGCGGCGCCGCGCGCGTCTCGGACAAGCACGCCAACTTCATCGTCAATCCCGACGGCGCTGCGAGCGCCGCCGACATCGAGTGGCTGATCCAGCACGTGCAGCGCATGGTCTACCAGATGAAAGGCGTGGTGCTGATCGCCGAGGTGCGCATCGTCGGGGAGCCGGCATGAACTTCGGAAAAGTTGCCGTTCTCCTGGGAGGCAAGTCCGCCGAGCGCGAGGTGTCGCTGAAGAGCGGCGCCATGGTGCTCGAGGCGCTGCGCCGCCGCGGCGTCGACGGGCACGGCTTCGACCCGGCCGAGCGCAGTCTCGAGGACCTGCTGAAACAGAAGTTCGCGCGCGCATTCATCGCCCTGCACGGCCGCTTCGGCGAGGACGGGACGGTGCAGGGCGTGCTCGAGTGGCTCGGCGTCCCCTACACCGGCAGCGGCGTGCTCGCCTCGGCGCTGGCGATGGACAAGCTGCGCACCAAGCTGCTGTGGCACGCCGAAGGCCTGCCGACGCCGCCTTACGTCGTATTGAACGAGAAAACGAACCTGGCAGATGTGGCGAAGCAGCTTGGCACGCCGCTGTTCGTGAAGCCGGCGAGCGAAGGCTCTTCGGTGGGCATGAGCAAGGTGCGCTCGGCCGCCGCGCTCGACGAGGCCTACGCGCTCGCCGTCAACTACGACCCGGTGGTGATCGCCGAGAAGTTCATCGACGGGCCGGAGCTCACCGCGGCCGTGCTCGGCGACGCGGTGCTGCCGCTCATCCGCATCGAGACGCCGCGCGAGTTCTACGACTACGAGGCGAAATACGTCGCCAACGATACGCGCTACCTGATTCCCTCGGGTTTGACGGCGAGGAAGGAGAAGGAGCTGCAGGAGCTTTGCCTTCGCGCCTTCCGTGCGCTGGGCTGCCGCGGCTGGGGGCGAGTCGACCTGATGCTCGACAAGGGCAGCCGGCCGTACTTGCTGGAAGTGAATACCGCGCCTGGCATGACCGATCACTCGCTCGTGCCGATGGCGGCGCGCGCCACCGGACTTTCCTACGAGGACCTCTGCGTGCGGATCCTGGAGGGTGCGCATGTGGGCTAAGCGGCGCCTGCTCAGCCTCGCGGCCGGGTTCCTTGCCGGCATCGCCCTGCTCGGGCTCTCGGCCGCCGCGCTGCACACGCTGCTGCGCTCGGAGAGTTTTCCCTTGCGCACGGTCGAGCTCGACGGCGCCGCCGGGCAGCTCACGCGCGCGCAGGTCGAGGCGGCATTGCGCGGCCGGCTGGGAGGCAACTTTTTCGCCGCCGACATCGGCGCGCTGCGCGCCGCCGTGGAAGGGCTGCCCTGGGTGCGCCGCGCGACGGTGCGGCGCGTCTGGCCCGACCGGCTCGCGGTGGCGGTGGACGAGCACGTGCCGCTCGCGCGCTGGGGCGACGGCGGGCTGCTCAACACCTACGGCGAGCGCTTCTCCGGCCGCGTCGATGCGCCGCTGCCCCTGCTCGCCGGCCCGCCGGGAACCGAGGCCGAGGTGGCGCGCCAGTACCTGCGCTTCGCCGCCGTGCTCGCGCCGCTCGGCGCGCCGCTCGAGCGCGTCGTGCTGACGCCGCGCTTCGCCTGGCAGCTGCGCCTCGCCAGCGGGCTGCACCTGATGCTCGGCCGCGACGCCGGGGCCGCCGAGGGCCGCCTGCGCCGTTTCGTCGCGATCTATCCTGCGTTGGAAGCGAAACAGCACCACCAGTACGTCGACCTGCGCTACCCCAACGGCTTTGCGCTGCGCCTGGCCGAGCCGCGGAGCTGACCGCCCCATGCCGAAAGAAAACAAGAACCTCGTCGTCGGCCTCGATATCGGCACCTCGAAGGTCGCCTGCCTGGTCGCCGAGCTGCGCCCCGACGGCTCCCTCGAGATCCTCGGCATGGGCGGGCGCGAGTCGCGCGGCCTGAAGAAGGGCGTGGTGGTCAACATCGAGGCCACCGTCGCGGCGATCCAGCGCGCGCTCGAGGAGGCGGAGCTGATGGCCGACTGCAAGATCGCCTCGGGCTTCGTCGGCATCGCCGGCAGCCACATCCGCAGCTTCAACTCCACCGGCATGGTCGCGGTCAAGGACCGCGAGGTCAGCGCGCTGGACGTCGAAAGGGCCGTCGATACCGCGCGCGCGGTCAACATCCCGACCGACCAGCAGATCCTGCACGTGCTGCGCCAGGAGTTCATCATCGACGGCCAGGAGGACGTGCGCGAGCCGATCGGCATGTCGGGCGTGCGCCTGGAGGTGAAGGTGCACATCGTCACCGGCGCGGTGTCGGCGGCGCAGAACATCGTCAAGTGCGTGCGCCGCTGCGGCCTCGAGGTCAGCGACCTGATCCTGCAGCCCCTCGCCTCCTCGCGCTCGGTGCTCTCCGAGGACGAGAAGGACCTCGGCGTGTGCCTGCTCGACATCGGCGGCGGCCCGACAGTCATCGCCGTGTTCACGCACGGCGCCATCCGCCACACTGCGGTGATCCCGATCGCCGGCGACCAGATCACCAACGACATCGCCATGGCGCTGCGCACGCCGACCGCGGACGCCGAGAACATCAAGACGCGCCACGGCGTGGCGCTGCGCCAGCTCGCCGACCCGAACCGCATGATCGAGGTGCCCGGCATCGGCGAGCGCGCGCCGCGCTCGATGTCGCGCCAGACGCTCGCCGAGGTGATCGAGCCGCGCGTCGAGGAGCTCTTCACCCTCGTGCAGCAGGTGCTGCGCGAGTCGGGCTTCGAGGAGCTGCTCTCGAGCGGCGTCGTCCTCACCGGCGGCTCCTCGGTGATGGAGGGCATGGTCGAGCTGGGCGAGGAGATCTTTCACATGCCGGTGCGCCTGGGCGCGCCGCGCTACGGCGGGGGGCTCGCCGAGGTGGTGCGCACCCCGCGCTACGCGACCGCGGTCGGGTTGCTGATGGAAGGCATGTCGCAGATGCAGCACGGGAAGCTCTCGCGCCAGAGCGGCTCGGTGAAGGCGGTGGTGGGGCGCATGAGGGAGTGGTTCCAGCGCAATTTCTGATGGTTCAACCGGCAAGGAGACGACAACATGTTCGAGATCGTAGACAGTCAGGTGAGTGGCCCGATCATCCGGGTCATCGGCGTGGGCGGCGCGGGCGGCAACGCCGTCAACCACATGATCGAGCAGGGCGTGGAGGGCGTCGAGTTCATCGCCGTCAACACCGACGGGCAGGTTTTGTCGCGCAACCGCGCGCGCAACCAGATCCAGCTCGGCTCGAGCGGCCTGGGCTCAGGCGCGAAGCCCGAGGAGGCTCGCGCAGTGGCGTTTGCCGAGCGCGAGCGCATCGAGGAAGCCGTCGCCGGCG
>JBQTJF010000057.1:0-3972 GCA_052387375.1 Betaproteobacteria bacterium | reverse complement strand
GTTGAGCTACCTGGCGCGGCTTCCGGTCGACACGCTGAAGATCGACCGCAGCTTCGTCGTGCGCATGGGCGACGCCGGCACGCCGCGCAACATCGTGGCCATGATCGTCTCCCTCGCGCACACCCTCGGCCTCAAGGTCATCGCCGAGGGCGTCGAGGACGACGCTCAGGTGCACCTGCTGCGCGAGCTGGGCTGCGACCAGATCCAGGGCTTCTACGTCAGCCAGCCGGTGCCGGCGGACAAGGTGGAGGTGCTCCTGCAGCCGGGAGCGCAGGGCGGCCTGCGCGCGCGGCTATCCGCCGCCTGAAAACAGGGACAGACCACGTTTTTCCGTCGCCCCCCTGACAAGGGGGGAGCGAGCTTGCGAGCGGGGGGTTGCCGTTCGCGGAAAACGTGGTCTGTCCCTGATTTTCTGATTTTCGCCGCGCGGCTCTCCGCCGCCTGAAGCTCACCACTTGTTGCGCAGCTCTCTGAGCTTGAGAAAGACGGTCTTGGGATCGGGGTGCTCGGCGAGGTCGGGGAAGGCCTCGCGCAGCCTGGCGATGACGGCGGGGCTGGTGAGCCGAAAGAAGGTGTTGATCTCACGCTCGACCTCCAGCGTGGAGACGTAGGCGCGGCTCGGATCCTGGGCCTGCAGCTTCTCCAGCATCTCGCGGGCGCGCCGGTTGTCGGGCTCGCGCGAGAGCGTGAAGCGCAGGTTGTTCTCGATGTAGTCGTGGCCGGGATAGACGAGCGTATTGCCGGGAAGCCGCGCGAGCTGCCGCGAGAAGGTGTCGTAGAGCGCCTCGGGGTGCCCGCCGTTATGGCAGTTGCCGGCGCCCGCGTTGAAGAGCGTGTCGCCGCAGAAGAGCGCCGGCTGGCCGGTGTGCGAGAGCAGGCACACGTGGCTCATGGTGTGGCCCGGCGTGTCGAGCGCCTCGAGCTCGACCGTCTTGCCGACTTTGATCACCTCGCCGGCGCTCAACCCGCGCGTCATCTCGGGGATCCTGTCCTTCGCGTTGCGGTGCGCCAGCACGCTTGCCTTCGTCCTCGCGAGCATGGCGGCGTTGCCGCCGGTGTGGTCGCGGTGCTCGTGGGTGTTCAGGATCTGCGTGATGCTCCAGCCCGCCTGCCTCGCCGCCGCCAGGCACTTCTCGTGGTCGAGGGGATCGATGGCGAGCGCCTCGCCGGTCTCGGCGCAGGCGATGAGGTAGTTGAAGTTGCGGTAGGCGTTGGCGGTCCAGATCTGTCTGACGATCATTTTCGGCTCCGTGCGGACCCTTTTCCCGTTACATGTTGGGATAGTTCGGGCCCCCGCCGCCCTCGGGCGCCACCCAGACGATGTTCTGCCGCGGGTCCTTGATGTCGCAGGTCTTGCAGTGCACGCAGTTCGGGGCGTTGATCTGCAGCCGCTCGTTGACGAACTCGTACACGCCCGCCGGGCAATATCGCGCTTCCGGCCCGGCGTAGCGCTCGAGGTTCACCTTCACCGCGATCTCCGGGTCCTTCAGCGTCAGGTGCGAGGGCTGGTCCTCGTTGTGGCTGGTATTGGAGAAGGACACCGAAGTGAGCCGGTCGAAGGTCAGCACACCGTCGGGTTTGGGGTACTGAATAGGTGTTACCCGAGACTTGTCTTTCAGTGTCTCGTGATCGGCGTGCTTATGATGCAGCGTCCAGGGCGCCTTGCCGCGCAGGAGCACCTGGTCGATGCCGAACATGAGCGTGCCGGTGTAGAGGCCCTTCGCCATCCAGGGCTTGAAGTTGCGCGCGCGGTGCAGCTCCTCGTGCAGCCAGCTCGCGCGGAAGGCGTCTGGATAGCCGGTTAGTTCGTTCAAGGATCCCCCTCTTTGCAGGGAGTCTGCGGCGGCGTCGGCGGCCATCATCCCGGACTTCATCGCGCAGTGCGTGCCCTTGATGCGCGAGGCGTTGAGGAAGCCGGCGTTATCGCCGATCAGCGCACCGCCGGGAAAGACGACCTTCGGCAGCGACTGCAGCCCGCCCGCCGAGATGGCCCGTGCGCCATAAGTGATCCTTTTCCCGCCGAGGAGCATGTCCTTTATGGCCGGATGCGTCTTGAAGCGCTGGAACTCCTCGTAGGGCGAGAGGTAGGGGTTCTCGTAGCCCAGCCCCACCACGAAGCCGACCGCGACCTGGCGGTCCTCCAGGTGGTAGACGAACGAGCCGCCGTAGGTGGCGGCGTCGAGCGGCCAGCCGGCGGTGTGCATGACCAGCCCCGGACGGTGCTTCTCGGGCTGCGCCTCCCAGAGCTCCTTCAGGCCGATGCCGTAGACCTGCGGGTCGGCGCCCTCGCGCAGGCGGTACTGCGCCTCGAGGCGCCGGCCGAGGTGGCCGCGGCAGCCTTCGGCGAAGAACGTGTACTTGCCGTGCAGCTCCATGCCCGGCTGGTAGCTCGCCGTCTTCTCGCCGTTCTTGCCGATGCCCATGTCGCCGGTGGCGACGCCTTTCACGGCCCCGTTTTCCGTGAGCAGTTCCGCGGCGGCAAATCCCGGGAAGATCTCCACGCCGAGCGCCTCGGCCTGCTGCGCCCGCCAGCGACACAGCAGGCCCAGGCTGATGATGTAGTTGCCGTGGTTTTTGAAGCATCCCGGCAAAAATAGATCTGGAATCTGAAAGGAACTGCTTTCCCCCAGGAACAGGAAACGATCTTCCGTCACCGCCGTCTTGACCGGCGCGCCCTTCGCCTTCCAGTCCGGGAGCAGCTCGTCGAGCCCGCGCGGGTCGAGCACCGCGCCGGAGAGGATGTGCGCGCCGACTTCCGAGCCCTTCTCGAGCACGCATACCGAGATGTCGCTCGAGCGCTGCTTCAGGCGGATCGCCGCCGCCAGCCCCGCGGGACCGGCGCCGACGACCACCACGTCGTACTGCATCGATTCGCGCGACATGGATTCCGTTTATCGCTTATGGGTCGGCGCAACGTCGATCAAGCCGAAGCAAGAGTCAATCGCTCTTGCCATAGACTTCGTCATCGACCTTGCGGCTCGATTGGGGGTCGCTCGAATCGACCATGCCGGCGTAGCGCATCCAGGGTTTGCGTTCGAGCCGGGCTAAAATGCGCGGCGCTTTGCGCTTGACGCGGGGGCGCTTCGGGTTGGTGGAACGGGCTCGCTTGCGGATCATGCTAACGTCTTATCTCATTTCGCTACCACGTGCAATCCAGTTCCCCTGAGCCCCGCAAGCTCGCCCACGTCGAGCGCATTCCCATCCGCTGGGCCGACATGGACGCGATGGGGCACGTCAACAACGTCACCTACTTCCGCTACATGGAGCAGGCGCGCATCAGCTGGTTCGACCGCCTGGTGCCGGGGCGCGACGCCTGGACCTCGACCGGCATCGTCATCGTCAACGCCTCGTGCAACTTCCGCCGCGCCATCACCTATCCGGGCACGGTGGAAGTGAAGGTCTACACTGCGCACCCCGGCGGCTCGAGCATCGCCACGTACTATGAGCTCCTCGTAGACTCCGAGATCTACGCCGACGGCGCCGCCGTCGTGGTGTTCATCGACATGCAGAGCCAGAAGCCCAAGCGCATTCCAGAGGAGATCCGCTCATTGCTGCAATGAAGCCCATGTGGGCGCCATCGCCCGAGCGCGCCGCGCAGACCGGCATGGGCCGCTTCATGGCGCGCGCCGGGAAGAAGACCTACGGCGAGCTCCACGACTGGTCGGTGCGCGAAGCCGAGGCGTTCTGGGGCCTGCTCTGGGACTTCGCCGAGGTGAGGGGAGAGAAGGGCGCGCGCACGCTGATCGACGGCAGCCGCATGCCCGGCGCGAAGTGGTTCCCCGACGGCAAGCTCAACTTCGCCGAGAACCTGCTGCGCCGGCGCGACGACTCGGACGCGATGGTCTTCTGGGGCGAAGACCGGATCAAGAGAAAGCTGAGTCACAAGTCTCTCTATGTGCTGGTGTCCCGCCTGCAGCAGGCGCTGGTCGATGCGGGCGTCGAGCCGGGCGACCGCGTCGCCGGCTACCTGCC
>JBQTJF010000056.1:0-4380 GCA_052387375.1 Betaproteobacteria bacterium | reverse complement strand
TTCGAACCAACGTAGGCGCAAGGCCAACAGATTTACAGTCTGCCCCCTTTAGCCGCTCGGGCACCCCTCCGGCGGAACCCGAAATTATGTGAGTAATCCGCTGCTTGGTCAAGAAAGTTAGCTGCCGTATCGAACTTTCGCGCCCAGGCTTCGCAACGCGGAAAGCGCGCTGTAGCACGCCAGCCACGAGGTCTTGGGGTTGTCGGGCGACGGCACGTTCTCCAGCACCACCGTGAACCGCCCCGACTTGCCGCTGACGCGGATGGTATGCGTGTTGAGGGTAAGTCCCGGGTCCGACACCACTTTCAGGCGCGTGCGGTCCATGCCCACGCCAGCGAAGGCCAGCACGGCGGCGATGTTCACATTCTGCGGAAAGTGCGGCACGCCTTCGCGCGCGGGACCGTCGAAGAGGACCCGCGGCTGCTGAAGATCGATGCCGAGGCGGTCCACATAGGGAATGCCCGCCCAGGCCGCCGGAGGCTTGGCGACCTGGATGGACACTTCGTCCACGCCGGCCAGGCAGGCGGTCCTGAGCGCGTCCAGGCCGCCGATGCCGCCCGAGGGGACATAGAGGAGCGCACCGGAGCGCTCGGCAGCGCGCTCCGCGGCGCGCCGCAGCGCATCGTCGGCGAGCGCGCCAGCGGAGAGCACCACCACCCCGACGCCCGCCTCGAGCAGGGGCACCAGGTGCTCCCGCACGGCGTCGTGCGAGGCGGCCTCGACCACCGCGTCGGGGCGCAGGGCAAGCAGCGCCTCGCGCCCTGCGACGTAGGCGATGCCGAAGCGCGCGGCAAGCGCCTTGCCGCGCGAGGCCTCGCCGCGCCCGGCGAGCGCGATGAACTCGATGCCGGGCAACTCGTCGCGGTGCTCCAGCATCAGCCGGGCGATGGTCCCGCCGCCCAGCACGGCCACGCGCATCAATCGTCTCCGCTATCATTGCCTCCGAAGGAGGCGGGCTTGCGTATCGCGATTCTAGAAGACGATCCCGACCAGCTGGCGCTGCTGCGGCGCTGGATCACCGAGGACGGGCACGACGTGCACGCCTACCAGAGCGGTCGCGAGGCCATGAAGCAGGCTGGCCGCGAGAGCTTCGATCTATTCATGCTCGACTGGCAGGTGCCCGACGTCTCCGGCGCCGAGGTGCTCACCTGGCTGCGCGCCAACGTCTCCAGGACCGTGCCGGTGCTCTTCGTGACGGTGCGCGACTCCGAGCAGGACATCGTCTACGCGCTCGAGCACGGCGCCGACGACTACATGGTGAAGCCGGTGCGCCGCCAGGAGCTCATCGCGCGCGTGCATGCGCTGCTGCGGCGCGCGTACCCCAGCGAGGAGAAGAAGCAGCTGTCGTTTCCGCCCTTCGAGATCGACATCCAGCGCGGCGAGGTGCGCCGCGACGGAAATAAGATCGATCTCACGCCAAAGGAGTTCGAGCTGACGGTGACGCTGTTCCGCAACATCGGCCGGCTGCTGTCGCGCGGCCACCTGCAGGAGAGCGTCTGGGGCCGCACCGGGGACCTGGCCACGCGCACCGTCGACACGCACGTCAGCCAGGTGCGCAAGAAGCTCGACCTGCGCCCGGACTCAGGCTACCGCGTCGTTCCCATCTACAACTACGGGTACCGGCTGGAGAAGATTTCTCCCGGACCGTGAGTCATTCCAGGGCGCGGGCGCGCGCCTGCGCGTACTCCCGCGCCTCGGCGGCGAGGGGGCCGTTCGCGACCGCCTTGCGGTAGGCGGCGGCGGCCTCGGCCTTGCGCCCCACTGCTTCCAGCGAGATCCCCAGGTTCACCCAGGTCGTCCCGGGCTGCGGCCCGCCGCGTACGGCGACGTGGAACGCCTCGATGGCCTCGGCGTCGCGCCCGAGCCGCTGCAGCACGGCGCCGCGCATCGCCTGGAACTCGGGGTGCTGCCCGTTGGCGCCGGCGCGATCGAGCGCGGCGAGCGCCGCGCGGTAGTCGCGCTGCGCGGCATGGATGCGCGCCAGCGCGAGGGCGAAAGTCGGCTGCGCCGCATCGATCTCGAGCGCTGCCTGGAGCTGGCGGCGCGCCGCGTCGATGCGCTGCTGCTCGAGAAGCAGCGCAACGTAGGCCTGCCGGGCGGCGGCGTGGCTCGGGTCGGCCTTGAGCGCGGCGACGAGCCGCTCCTCCGCCTCGGCGACGCGCCCCTGGTTGAGTAAGAGGGCGGCGCGGCGGAAATGCGTCTCCGCCTTGTCGGCGGCGCTCGGCACCAGCTCTCGCTTGTCGACGGCCGGCTTCCTCGCCTGGGCGATCGCGACCGGCTTGGGCACCGCTTCGGGCGCTCGGCGCGCCGGCGCGGCGGCGCGCTCGCGCACTGGGGTCTCGATCTCCTGGGCAAGCTTGAGCGGTTCGGCGGCCGGCGTGGTTGCGGCGCGGGCTGGCTGGGCCGGTGCGGGGGGCGGGGGAGGTTCTTCGATCTTCGCCGGCGCTTCGGGCTTTACCGGCACAGGCGCGCTCACCCCGACGGGTTTCGGGCGCGCGCGCGCTTCCTCGGCCGCCAGGAACGCGAGGTCGGTCACGAGCGGGCGCGGCAGCAGCTGGTAGGCGGTCCACGCCACCCAGCCGACGCCGGCGATGAGCAGCACGGTGACGATGCGCCAGAACCACTCGCGGTGCTGCGGGTTCGCGGGCGCCGGCCGCAACACGCCGGCGTCGGCGCCGGCGCCGAGCGCCTGGCGCCGGTCCAGGTCCTGCAGCACCTTGTTGATCAGGCTCACGCCGCGCGCCACCACCAGCGCCACGAGGCGCTCGGCGTGTCCTCGACCGCCGCCCGCACGTGGCCGCGCTGCACCACGCGGGCGCCCTCGCCGTAGACGACGAGCAGCGCCTTGTGCGCGAGGATATTGACCAGGCGCGGCACGCCGCGGCTGGCGAGGTGGATCGCGCGCAGCGCGCCGTTGGCGAACAGCGCCGGGCCGGAGTAGCCGGCGATGGTCAGGCGGTGCGCGACGTAGTCCGCGACCTCGCTGCCGGTCAGCGCCTTCAGCGTGTACTGGAAGGTGATGCGCTGGCGCAGCTGCCGCACCGAGTCCGAGGCGAGCTTGCGGTCGAGCTCGGGCTGGCCGAAGAGCACCACGTGCATGAGCTTGCGCTTTTCGGTCTCGAGGTTGGTGAGCAGTCGCACCGTCTCGAGCGTGGCGAGCGGCATCGCCTGCGTCTCGTCCATGCAGAGCACCACGCGCCTGCCCTGCCGCGCGATGTCGAGCAGGCGCTGCATCAGGTCCTTCTCCAGCCGGTGCGACTCGGCGCGCTCGCCGCCCGCGCCGAGCTCGTCGGCGAGGAGGAAGAGCAGGCTGCGCGGCTCGAGGTTCGGGTTGGGGATATACGCGCTCACCCAGTTCGGCCCGAGCGTGGAGAGGAACTTGCGGCAGAGCAGCGTCTTGCCCGTGCCCACCTCGCCGGTGATCTTGATGAAGCCCTCGCCGTTCGCCACGGCGATGAGCAGCGTGTTGAGCGCCTCGCGCACGCTGCGGCAGGCGAAAAAGTAGCTCGTGTCCGGGGTGATGCCGAAGGGCAGCTCGCGCAGCCCGAAGTGCCTGAGATAGTTCATCCGTGGCGCGTCATCTCCGCATCCGTTCCAGGCGCTCGCGCGTCTCGCGCACGTCGCGCTCCCATTCGCGGTCGGAGTGGATCAGCGTCGGCTTGAGGAGGATGACGAGCTCGCGCTTGCGCGTCGCGGTGCTGGTGTTGCGCAGCAGCCGGCCCGGCCCTTCGTCGGACACGCCCGGGATGCCGCCGCGCTGGTCGCGCGCGTCGACGCTCATCAGCCCGCCGATCGCCACGATGTTGCCGTCGCTCACGCGCACGATGGTGTCGGTCTCGTTGACGCTGCTCTTGGCGAGCGGCAGGGTGATCGAGGGCGCGCCGCCGCCGAGGTTGACCACGCGCGTGCTCTCGGTCACCTCGCTCACCGCGGGATGGATGTGCAGGATGATGTTGCTGCCCTCGTCGATCTGCGGCGTCACGTCGAGCACGATGCCGGAAAAGAAGGGCTGCACCGTGACAGACGGAGAAGTTACAGGAGTAGTACCAGTCGTGGTCGTGGTCGTGCTGACGTTCGTGACGAAGAACTCGTCGGTGCCGACCTTCAGCACCGCCTTCTGGTTGTTGAGGGTCGCGATGCGCGGGCTGGAGAGCACCTGGACGTTGCCCTGGGACTCGAGGAAGGTGAGCAGCGAGGCGAAGTTCGAGGTCTGCAGCGCGAGCCCGAACACCGCGCCGGCCGGGCTCGCGGTGGCGAAGGAGCCCGAGGTGGCGCTGATCGATCGCCCGGTCGGGTCGGCGATCACGCCGCCGGGTGCGACGCCCGTGGCAAGCGCCTGCCCGCGCGCGCCGAGCTGCGTCGAGACGTTGGCGTTGGTCG
>JBQTJF010000055.1:0-9312 GCA_052387375.1 Betaproteobacteria bacterium | reverse complement strand
GCGAGGCGCTGCAGCGCCTCGGCGAAGCTGCGCGCGCTCTGGTAGCGGTGCTCGGGCGCCTTGGCGAGCGCCCGCGCGACGACGCGGTCGACGGCGGCCGGCACCGGCACGAGCGCCGAGGGCCATTCCGGGTCGTCCTGGATGATCTTCTTGGCGAGCGCCCACTGCTGCCCCTCGAAGGGCTTCCTGCCGGTGAGGAGCTGGTAGAAGAGCACGCCCGCGGAGAAGGTGTCGGTGCGCCGGTCGATCGGCTGGCCCTGGATCTGCTCCGGCGACATGTAGGACGGGGTGCCGATCATGGCGCCGGCGCGCGTCGCCTCGCCGAGGTCGGCGTCGGGATCGGTGATGCGCGCGACGCCGAAGTCGGTGAGCTTGACGCGCCCGCTCGCCTCGACCATGACGTTCGCTGGCTTGATGTCGCGGTGGATGACGCCCGCCTCGTGGGCGAAGTCGAGCGCCTCGAGCAGCTCCGCCATCATGCGGTAGATGGTCTTGAGGTCGAACTTCTCGTTGCCGTCGAAGGCGTCCTTGAGCTCCTTGCCCTTGATGTACTCCATGACGATGTACGCCAGGTCGCCCTCGGTGCCGTAGTCGTACACCTGCACGATGTTCGGGTGGTTGAGCCGCGCCACGGCGCGCACCTCGCGCTTGAAGCGCATGGCGTAGTGCTTCGCGGTCGCCTCGTCGAGCGTGGCGGTGAGGATGGTCTTGATCGCCACCCGGCGCTCGAGCTTGGGGTCGACGCCGTCGTAGACGAGGCCCATGGCGCCCTTGCCGAGCACGCCCTGGATCTTGTAGCGCCCGAGCGCTTTCAGGTCCTTTTTCATACGGTGAGGACGAGCTTGCCTTTCACCTGCCGGGCCGCCATGAGCTTCAGCGCCTCCGCGGCCTGCGCGAGCGGCAGGGTCTGCGAGACATGCGGCCGCAGCTTGCCCTTGCGGTACCAGGCGCCGAGCTGGCGCACGCTCTCGGCGAACTGCTTCGGCTCGCGGCGCGCGAAGTCGCCCCAGAAGACGCCGACCACGGCGGCGCCCTTGAGGAGGGCGAGGTTGAGCGGCAGCTTCGGGATGTCGCCGGCGGCGAAGCCGACCACCAGCAGCCGCCCGCGCCAGGCGATCGAGCGGAAGGCGGGCTCGGTGTAGGGGCCGCCGACCGCGTCGCAGACCACGTCGACGCCCTTGCCGTCGGTGAGCGCCTTGATGCGCTCGCGCAGGTCCTCGGTGGCGTAGTCGATGGTTTCGTCGGCGCCGTGCTGCCTGCAGACGGCGAGCTTCTCGTCGCTGGAAGCGCAGGCGATGACGCGCGCGCCGAGCGCCTTGCCGATCTCGACGGCGGCGAGGCCGACGCCGCCCGCGGCGCCCAGGACGAGCAGAGCCTCGCCGGCCTTGAGCTGCGCGCGGTCGCGCAGCGCGTGGTCGGAAGTGCCGTAGGTGAGGAGGAAGGCGGCGCCGCTCGCGAAATCCATGCCTTCGGGCAGCGGCAGCAGGCGCGCCGCCTCCGTCTTCACCTCCTCGGCGAAGGCGCCGTAGGTGGTGAAGGCGATCACCTTGTCGCCGGGCTTGAAGGCCTTGACGCCTTCGCCGGCTTCCTTCACGACCCCGGCGAGCTCGCTGCCTGGCGAGAAAGGCAGCGGCGGCTTGAACTGGTACTTGTTCTGGATGATGAGCACGTCGGGGAAGTTGACGCTCGCCGCCTTCACCGACACCACCACCTCGCCCGGCCCGGCTTTCGGCGAGGGCACGTCCTCGACGACGAGCGACTCGGGCGGGCCGAACTGCCTGCAGAGGACGGCTTTCATGGACGGTTAGAATTCTAACCATGGTGCGTCGCGAAGGAGCAGGGGCCGGATTCATGATGGGGGCTGCTGCTTCATGCTGCATTTTTCCAGCGGGTGCAAGTCCCGTCTCGGTAAGCGCCGGAGCGCCGAGTAGCAGGCCCCGGGCATCGGGAGAGGTCCCGGTGGCCCGAGCGGGGTGTCGAGAGCCCCTACGGAGGAAGCAAGCGCGCGGGCCGCAACATCAAGTGAAGCCTGCAGCCTCGACAGATTTACAACCCGAGGGCCGAGCCGCTCATGTCACGGCGAAGGCGAGGTTCGTGGCGCGCAGGTCCCGGGCAGCAGGCGCGGCGAGTCTCGGCGGGGTAGGGGGAGCAGCACGCGCGCAAGGAGGAATGCGGAACGCGAGAGGCCCGTCTGGGCAGCCGGAATCAAGGCAAGCCGGCTCGTATAAGCCGAAGGCGAAATCGAGCGGTGCACAGCGGGAGCCCGAGGGGATCGTAGTACCGTTGATCGCTGCGACGAATGACGCAGCGGGAGGGAAGGGTCCCTGCGGTGGTTCTGTCGAGCTAGCGGGCACGTGCGAGGGCATGACCGGCAAGACCGGTTCCAATCTCCCCGCCGGGCTTTTGCCCGGTGTTCAAGTGCGCCACCTGCGACATCGACTGGGGTCGAGGCCAAGCCGCGGTGAGTTACGCGGCGCAATGCTTCGGCCTGAGCGACCACTTGGTAAGCCGTGTGCGGGAAATCCGCACGCACGGTTTGAACGGGGGTCCTGCCCACGTCCGTTCGTCTCCTCGAACTGGAGACAGTAGGATCTACCAATGCCCAGACTGAAGACCGACGACGGCGTTTCGCTGCATTACGAAGAAGCGGGCGCCGGCACCCCGATCGTGTTCGTGCACGAGTTCGCGGGCGACCAGCGCAGCTGGGAGCCCCAAGTGCGGTATTTCTCGCGCCGCTACCGCTGCATCGCCTACAACGCGCGCGGCTACCCGCCCTCGGAGGTGCCCGAGAGCTTCGAGCGCTACTCGCAGGAGCGCGCGCGCGACGACGTGCGCGCGGTGCTCGACGCGCTCGAGATCGAGCGCGCTCACGTCGTCGGGCTCTCCATGGGCGCCTTCGCCACGCTGCACTTCGGCATGGCCTACCCCAAGCGCGCGCTCTCGATCACCATGGCCGGCGTGGGCAGCGGGGCCCATCCCGCGCAATATGAGAGCTTTCAAAGAGACGCAAAAGCGAATGCAGAAGAGATGCGCTCGAAGGGCATGGCCGCCTTCGCCGCGCGCTACGGCCGCGGCCCGGCGCGCGTGCAGTTCGAGGCCAAGGACCCGCGCGGCTTCGCCGAGTTCCTGCAGCACCTCGCGGAGCACTCGGCGCAGGGCTCGGCCAACACCATGCAGGGCTACCAAGGCAGGCGTCCTTCCCTCTATGCCTTGACCGACCAGATCAAACGCATTCAGGTGCCTGCCCTGATCATCGCCGGCGACGAGGACGACATCACCATCGAGGCTTCGCTCGTGCTGAAGCGCGCCATCCCGGCCGCGGGGCTCGCCACGTTCCCGAAGACCGGCCACGCCATGAACCTCGAGGAGCCGGCGCTCTTCAACCAGACGCTCGACGCCTTCCTGCACCAGGTCGAGGCCGGGCGCTGGGGGCCGCGCGACCCGCGCAGCCCGGTCGCCTCGGTCTACGGCCCGGGAGGCAAGCCCTCCGTCTCCGGCCCCGGAGGCAAGCCGTGAGCCTGCTCGTCGAGAAGCGCGGCGCGGTGGGCTGGATCGTCTTCAACCAGCCGCAGAAGAAGAACGCCATCAACGACGCCATGTGGCGCGGCATCCCCGAGGCGATGGCGCGCTTCGACGCCGAGCGCGAGGTGCGCTGCGTCGCCTTCCGCGGCGCCGGCGCCGAGGCGTTCGCCTCGGGCGCCGACATCTCGGAGTTCTCGAAGCTGCGCGCCGAGCGCGCCGCCGTCTCGCAGTACGACGGCCTGCTCGACCGCGTGCTGCACTCGATCCAGGACTCGCCCAAGCCCTCGGTGGCGATGATCCACGGCTACTGCATGGGCGGCGGGCTCGAGGTCGCGCTCGCCTGCGACCTGCGCTACTGCGGCCGCTCGGCGCAGTTCGGCATCCCGGCGGCGAAGCTCGGCCTCGCCTACAGCGTCGAGGGGCACAAGCGCCTGCTCGAGACCGTCGGCCACGCGCGCGCCCGCGAGATCATGTTCCTCGGCCGGCGCTATCCCGCGGAAGAGGGGCTCGCCATGGGGCTCGTGCAGCGGGTTTTGCCCGACGAGGAGTTGGAGAAGTTCACCATGGAAGTCCTGGACACCCTCATCCAGAACGCCCCGCTCTCGATCGCCAACTCGAAGACGCAGATCGAGGAGTATGTGAAGGCGGCCGGGCAGCCCGACCACGCGCGCATGACGGCGGCGATTGAGCGCTGCGCCAAGAGCGCCGACTACGAGGAAGGCCGGCGCGCCTTCATGGAGAAGCGCAAGCCGCGCTTTACGGGCGGCTGATGCGCATCCGCGCCGTCAAGCTGCGCGCGGTCGCCGTGCCGATGAAGCGGCCGCTCGCTACCAGCACCGGCACGGTGGGCGAAGCGCCGCTGCTCCTCATCGACCTCGAAACCGACGCCGGCGTCACCGGCCGCTCGTACCTCTTCGGCCTCGGCCGCCACAACCTGCCGCCGCTCGCCAGGCTCGTCGAGGCGATGGCGGCGATAGTGCAGGGCGACGAGGTGGCGCCGCTCGACCTGGAGCGCAAGCTGCGCGCGAAGTACACGCTGCTCGGCGTGCACAACATCGTGCTCTTCGCCATGTCGGGCATCGACATGGCGGCCTGGGACGCGGCTGCGCAGGCGCACGGCGTGCCGCTCGCGCGGCTGCTCGGCGCGGCGCCGCGGCCGGTCCCGGCCTATAACTCCAACGGCCTGGGCATCCTGCCGGTGAAGGAGCTAGAGCGCGAAGCCGTGGCGCTGGTGGAGGAGGGCTTCCGCGCCGTCAAGCTGCGCCTCGGCCGGCCGGACGCTTCTCAAGACATGGAATGTTTGCGCGCAGTGAAGCGCGTCCTGGGTCCCCACATCATTCTCATGGTGGACTTCAACCAGGCGCTGACGGCTGCCGAGGCGATCCGCCGCGGGCGCATGATCGACGACGAGGGCGGCGTGACCTGGATCGAGGAGCCGGTGCGCGCCGACGACTTCGGCGGCTGCGCGCGCGTGGCGCGCGAAGTGGCGACGCCCATCCAGATCGGCGAGAACTTCATGGGGCCGGAGCAGATGGCGCAGGCGCTCGCCGCCGGCGCCTGCGACTACGCCATGCCGGACGCGCAGCGCATCGGCGGCGTCACCGGCTGGCTGCGCGCCGCCGCGCTCGCGCAGGGCGCCGGAATGGAGATGTCGAGCCATCTCTTCCCCGAGGTGAGCGCGCATCTCCTCTGCGCGACGCCGACCTGCCACTGGCTCGAGTTCGTCGACTGGGCCGGGCCGATCCTCGAGCAGCCCTTGCGCGTCAAGGACGGGCTCGTGTTCCCGCCGGAGAAGCTCGCCTGGAACGAGCAAGGCATACAGAAATTCCTGCTCTAGTGTTTACCCGCCACTTCCCGCACTGGCCGCCGGGCAAGCCGAAGACGCTCGAGCTGCCGCAGCAGACGGTCGTGCACAACCTCGAGGCGGCCGCGGCGCGCGCGCCGCAATCGATCGCCATCGACTACTACGGCAGCCGCATCACCTACGCCGAGCTCAAGCGCGAGATCGAGGCGCTCGCCGGCTTCCTGCGCGAGCGCTGCGGCGTGGCGAAGGGCGACCGGGTGCTGCTCTACCTGCAGAACTCGCCGCAGTTCGTCATCGCCTACTACGCGGTCCTGCGCGCCGATGCGGTGGTGGTGCCGGTCAACCCGATGAACCGCACCGAGGAGCTGCGCCACTACGTGTCGGACTCGGACGCCGCCGTGGCGATCGCCGGCCGGGACGTCGTCGCGCACCTTCGCCCGGTCGAAGGCCTGAAGCACATCCTTGTTGCCGTCTACTCCGATTACCTGCGCGCGCCAACCGAACTTCCGGTACCCGATTTCCTCAAGGCCAAAGGCGAAGACAGGGGCTGGGCGGAGGCGATCGGCGCCGGTTTGTCTGCACAACCCCATTCGGCGGGGCCGGAAGACCTGGCGGTCATGCCCTACACCTCCGGCACCACCGGCAAGCCCAAGGGCTGCATGCACACGCACTCGAGCCTGCAGGCGACCACCGTGCCCTACCTCGAGTGGCGCGGCGCGAGCGACGGCAGCGTCGTGCTCGCGGCGCTGCCGATGTTCCACGTCACCGGCATGCAGACCGGCATGAACGCGCCCATCCACCTCGGCGCCACCATGGTGGTCCTGTCGCGCTGGGACCGCGACTGCGCCGGCATGCAGATCGAGCGCGCGCGCGTCACCAACTGGTCGGCCATCACCACCATGATGGTGGACTTCCTCTCCAACCCGAAGCTCAAGGACTACGACCTCTCATCGCTGCAGGTCCTGGGCGGCGGCGGCGCGGCGATGCCCGAGGCGCTGGCGAAGAAGCTCGAGGACGTCATCGGCCTGCCCTTCGTCGAGGGCTACGGGCTCTCCGAGACGATGGCGCCGACGCACATCAACCCGCCGCACCGGCCCAAGCGCCAGTGCGGCGGCATCCCGTTCTACAACACGGATGCGCGGATCCTCGATGTGGATACGAAGAAAGAACTCGATGCAGGACAGATCGGAGAGATCGTGGTGCGCGGCCCGCAGGTGTTCCGCGGCTACTGGAAGCAGCCCGAGGCGACGCGCCAGGCGTTCCTCGAGCACGACGGCGAGCGCTTCTTCCGTACCGGCGACCTCGGCTACTACGACGAGGACGGCTACTTCTTCATCACCGACCGGCTGAAGCGCATGATCAACGCCGCCGGCTTCAAGGTCTGGCCGGCCGAGGTCGAGGCGATGCTCTACGCGCATCCGGCGATCCAGGAGGCGTGCGTCGTCGGCGCGCGCGACGCCTACCGCGGCGAGACGGTGAAGGCCTACATCGTGCTGAAGAAGGACGCCAAGGGCACGAGCGCGGAGGACATCACCGGCTGGGCGCGCGAGAAGATGGCCGCCTTCAAGGTGCCGCGCGTAGTGGAGTTCGTCGACTCGCTGCCCAAGACCGCCACCGGCAAGATCCTCTGGCGCGAGCTGCAGGAGCGGGAGAACCGCAAGTGAGATGGGTATCGGGAATCCTCTGGTTCTGGGCGCTGGCGGCCTGGGGCCAGGTAAACGTTGAAAACCCTTGGACGCGGCCGACGCCGCCCAACGCCAGGCTCGCCGCCGGCTACCTCACCGTGGTCAATGCGGGCGCTGCCGACCGGCTGGTCGGCGCCGGCTCGCCCGCCGCGGCGCGCGTCGAGATGCACGTCAACATCAAGGAAGGCGAGATCTTCCGCATGCGCGAGGTGAAGGCATTCGAGCTGCCGGCGAAGGGCCGCCTGGAGTTCAAGCCCGCCGGCGCGCACCTGATGTTCGTCGACGTCAGGCAGCCCTTCCGCCAGGGCGAGAAGGTGCCGGTGACGCTGAAGTTCGAAAAGGCGGGCGAGCTGACGATCGAGCTCGAGGTCACCCGCACGGCGCCCGCCGTCCAGCACCACAAGCACTAAGAGCGAAAACAGGGACAGACCACGGTTTCCTTGCGCGTTCGGAAATGTTCCCGATCGAGAAAATTTTTGGCCGCGCGGCCGCGTTTTCCAAGGCCGGAAATACGTGGTCTGTCCCTGAATTAGCCGAGGACCTGGCGGCCGAGCCACCAGGCGAGGCCGGCGATAAAGGCCGAGCAGGGAATCGTCAGGATCCAGGCCCAGAGGATGTTGCCGGCAAGGCCCCAGCGCACGGCGGAGGCGCCGGACTGCGTGGCGCCGACGCCGACGATGGAGCCGGTGATGGTGTGCGTGGTCGAGACCGGGATGCCGAGCGCGGTGGCGAGGAAGAGCGTGATCGACCCGGAGAGTTCGGCGCAGAAGCCGCCGACCGGGCGCACCTTGGTGATGCGCTGGCCCATGGTCTTCACGATGCGCCAGCCGCCGAACATGGTGCCGATGGCGATGGTGACATAGCACGCGATCACCACCCAGGCCGGGACCGGGTCGTCGGCGCCGAGGTAGTTGCCGGCGATGAGCAGCATCCAGATGATGCCGATCGTCTTCTGCGCGTCGTTGCCGCCATGGCCCAGGCTGTACATCGACGAGGAGACGAGCTGCAGGCGCCGGAACAGCCGGTCGACCCGGCTGGGCGTCGAGCGCGCGAACAGCCACGAGATCGTCAGGATCAGCACCGAGCCGATCAGCATGCCGAGCAGCGGCGAAAGGAAGATGAACGCGACCGTCTTGAGGATGCCCGAGGCGATCAGCGCCCAGGTGCCGGCCTTGGCCACGCCGGCGCCGACCAGCCCGCCGATCAGCGCGTGCGACGAGGACGACGGAATTCCGTAGTACCAGGTGATGATGTTCCAGGTGATGGCGCCGACGAGCGCGCCGAACACCACGTGGTGGTCGACGATGCCCTGGTCGATGATGCCCTTGCCGACGGTGGCGGCGACGCTCAGGTGGAAGACGAACACCGCGATGAAGTTGAACGTCGCCGCCAGCAGCACCGCCTGGTAGGGCTTGAGCACGCGCGTCGACACCACCGTGGCGATGGAGTTGGCCGCGTCGTGGAAGCCGTTCATGAAGTCGAAGGCGAGCGCCACCAGCACCAGCGCCACGACCACCCCCAGGCCGAGCTGCGCCGCGGGGTCCACTACGAGTTCTCGAGAACGATGCCTTCGACGACGTTCGCCACGTCCTCGCAGCGGTCGGTGATCGACTCGAGGAGGTCGTAGATGACGCGCAGCTTCATCACCTGCTTGAGGTCGCTCTCGTTCCGGAACAGCTTCGACAGGGCGGCGCGCATCACGCGGTCGGCGTCGGACTCGAGCCGGTCGATCTCCTCGCAGCACTTGAGGATGGCGTCGGCGCGCTTGACGTTGGTGAGCAGGCCGACGGCGGTGCGCACGCGCTCGCAGCACATCTGACAGATCTCGGCGAGCTGCTTGGCCTCGGGCGTGACGCTGCGCAGGTCGTAGAGCGCCACCGACTCCGCCACGTCCTGGATGAGATCGAGGATGTCGTCCATCGCCGTGATCAGGGCATGGATCTGGTCGCGGTCGAACGGGGTGATGAAGCTCTTGTGCAGCAGCGTGATGCACTCGTGGGTGATCTTGTCCGCGGCGCGCTCGGCGCCGTCGATGCGCTGCGCGTGCGCCTCGAGGTCGCTGAAGTTGCCGATCATGGCGGCGAGCTCGCGGCTGCCCTCGGTGATGCGCTCCGCGTGCGCGTTGAAGAGGTCGAAGAACTTGCCCTCGCGGGGCATCAGCCGTCCGAGCATGCGGCTACTCCTTGGTGTTCAAACCGTTTTCTTTCAGTCGTGCGAGTCCGGCAGCCTCGAAGCCCCAGTCCTTGAGCGCCGCCAGGCCGCCCTGGCCGCGCTCGGGCGGTGCGCCGCGCACCGCGCCCG
>JBQTJF010000054.1:0-7521 GCA_052387375.1 Betaproteobacteria bacterium | reverse complement strand
CGGCGGAAGGCGACCTCGACTTCCGCGGCACCCTCGGCGTGGCCAAGGACGCGCCGGTCGGCTTCCGCGAGATCCGCCTCGCCTTCGAGCTCGACAGCAACGCGAGCGAGGAGCAGAAGAAGAAGCTGGTCGAGCTCACCGAGCGCTATTGCGTGGTGCTGCAGACGATTCGCGCCTCTCCGAAGGTCGGCGTATCGGTCTCGTGAAGGCGCAGCGGCTCCTCGTCAACATCGACGTCGAGGACCTCGCCAGGGCCGAGCGCTTCTATTGCGACGCCTTCGGCCTGCGCGCCGGGCGGCGCTTCGACGGCGCGGTCGAGCTCGTCGGCTCCGACGTGCCGCTCTACCTGCTCGCCAAGGCGGCGGGCACGGCGACGGCGCCGCCCCCGGCGGCGGCACGCGACTACCGCCGCCACTGGACGCCGGTACACCTCGACTTCGTGGTCGACGATCTCGAGGCCGCCATGGCGCGCGCCCGCCATGCCGGCGCGAGGCTCGAGAAGGACGTGGCCTCCCACGCCTGGGGCCGCATCGCGCTCCTCGCCGATCCTTTCGGCAACGGCTTCTGCCTGGTCGAGTTCAGCGCGCGCGGCTACGACGCGATCGCCCGGTGAGGATCTACGGCGTCGACTTCACCTGCGCGCCGCGCAGGGCGAAGCCGATTACCGTCGCCTCCGGCCTCCTGAAGAAGAAAGTCCTTCACCTTGAAGAACTGATCCCGCTCTATTCGTTCGCCGAGTTCGAGGCATTCCTCGCACGCCCCGGGCCGTGGGTCGGCGGCTTCGACTTCCCGTTCAGCCTGCCGGCGGAGCTGGTGCGCGATCTCGCCTGGCCGGCTGCATGGCCGGAGCTGCTCGCGCACTGCGCCGCGATGCATCGGGCCGCCTTCCGGAAGGCCCTGGACCGATACCGGAACTCCAGGGAGCCTGGCAGGAAGTACGCGCATCGCGCCACCGATCTTCCCGCCGGCTCTTCCAGCCCGATGAAGCTCGTCAACCCGCCGGTGGCGCTGATGTTCCACGAGGGCGCGCGTCGGCTGCTTGCCGCCGGCTTGCACATACCGAATCTTCTCGATGGCAATGCGTCCCGTGTCGCCCTTGAGGCCTACCCCGGCTTGCTTGCGCGAAGGCAGCTTGGCATCCGCGCCTCGTACAAGAGCGACACGCGCGCCGAGCACACGAGCGCGCGCCGGGCGGTGCGCAGGAAGATCGTCGCGGCTTTGGCAGAAGGCCGGCCGCTCGGCATCGAGGTGAGAATGGAAAAGAAGCAACTCCAGGAAATCATCGCCGATGGCTCCGGCGACCTGCTCGACGCGGTGATCTGTGCGGCGCAGGCGGCGTGGGCGGCGACGCGGCCAGGCCATGGGTTACCTGCGAGCGTCCCGGCGAGCGAAGGCTGGATCGTCTCTGCATGAATGGTCGCCGACTACTAGCCGGCTAACGGACACTCAGCAGGTCTTGTTTCGAAGTCGGCTTAGCTTAATGAAGTCTTCGTCTGCATGTATCCGCAGCATCTCGAAGCTCACGAGCCTTCTGTTGCAGCACCGCTCGCTTGGACCTCATTAGATCCACGATGGCGTCGCCGCGTTCCTTAAGCGCCGTAGGATCTCCCCAGGGTAGCGAAATAGCGGATTCGGCAGCATTGCGTACTTCATCGAGGAACTCGCTGATATCCCGAAGGTAGTTCATCTCTCCTTCGGAGAGGTCATTGAGCGCGTGCGTCATGCTGTTGGAGCGGCGAAAGAAAGTACTAATGAGTTCGTTGACGGGCAACGCTGACCGACTCGCTGAACTAAACGGCTGTGAGAACTCATCAGCCAACGCGTGATCTGATGGAAATCAAGCACCGCGCCTGAAATTTCCTTCGACACCAGGTCACATGCAGCCTGCAGAGCGTCAGCCATACGGTTCATGGCCTCGATCGCGCCTCTTCGCACGTTCGCCTGCTCATCAGCCTTCGCCAGCAACGCGTCGATCTCGCTCAGCGCGTCCTTTACCGTGTCGAAGTTGGCCACGTCATCAGCCATGAGAACCCCCCCCCCAGCATTTGCCCCCGTGCCACGCGGATCGCTGTCGACTTCGCCGGGGAAAGTCTGCTATCCGGCATCAGTGTAACCGGCGTTGTTGTCCCGCAGTCATCCCCGGGGCACATGAAGGCGCTTCGGCACTTCGACTGCTGTCTAGGCGTCGAGAACCATGGGGAAACGTGGTCTGTCCCTGATTCGGGTCATTGCTTGGCCGCCTGCGCCTTGGGCACTTCCTGCAGCGTCCAGCCCTTGTTCTGCATGCAGAACTCGGCGAGCCGGTCCTCCTCCATGAACTGGTGGCCGAAGGGATCGGCGAACGGCCCGTAGGGATAGACGAGCAGGCGCCGGCCGAGCGAGTCGGTGACCACCGCCGGCGCCATCGGGTGGTAGAAGGCCATGCGCATCTGCGCTTCCTGCCAGGCCTGCTTGCGGCATTCGTCCATGTCGGCCTGGAACTGGCCGGGCGCAGCGTCGGGCTTCACCCACTGCATCGGCGTGCAGGCGGCGAGGACGAGCGCGGCGGCGGCGATGGCGATGCGCATGGCGATTGGACCTAGAATCGTTGCGCATGTTCACGGCCTACGGCAAGTCGGATTCGGGCAACTGCTACAAGGTGAAGCTGGCGCTGGAGCAGCTCGGCCTCGCCTACCGCTGGGTCGAGGTCGACTCCACCCGCGGCGAGACGAGGACGCCGGAGTTCCTCGCCCGCAACCCGAACGGCAAGGTGCCGACGCTCGGGCTCGAGGACGGCACCTACCTGCCCGAGTCGAACGCCATCCTCTACTACCTCGCCGAGGGCACGCCGCTGCTGCCCGCCGGGCGCCTCGCCCGCGCGCGCGTGCTGCAATGGATGTTCTTCGAGCAGTACAGCCACGAGCCCTACATCGCGGTGGCGCGCTTCATCCTCTACTACCTGCCGCCCGACTCGCCGCGCCGCGCCGAGCTGCCGCGGCTGCAGGAGCGCGGCTACCAGGCGCTCGGCGTGATGGAGCAGCACCTGGCGAAGACGCCCTTCTTCGGCGGCGCCGCCTACAGCATCGCCGACATCGCGCTTTTCGCCTACACGCACTGCGCCGCCGACGGCGGCTTCGACCTCGCGCGCACCCCGGCGGTGAACGCGTGGCTCGCGCGCGTGCGCGCGCAGCCGCGCTTCGTCGCGCTTTCGTGATACTGTATAAAAACCCATGCTCGCGCTCGACGCGCCGCTCGCCATCGTCGACCTGGAGACCACCGGCACGCACGCGGCGGCCGACCGCATCACCGAGATCGCGGTGCTGGAAGTCGAGGGCCCGGACGTGGTGTCGGCGTGGTCGACGCTCGTCAATCCCGGCCGGCCGATCCCGGCGGAGATCCAGGCGCTCACCGGCATCGACGCGCAGATGGTGGCGCGCGCGCCGTGCTTCGCCGAGCTCGCCGAAGCGCTCTACGAGCGCCTCGCCGGCCGCGTGCTGGTGGCACACAACGCGCGCTTCGACTACGGGTTCCTGAGGCGCGAATTCGACCGCGCCGGGCTGCGCTACCACGCCCGGACGATGTGCACGGTGCGCCTGTCGCGCCGCCTCTATCCGGGCGAGCCGCGCCACGACCTCGATAGCGTCATCTCGCGCCACGGCATCGACTGCCGCGCGCGCCACCGCGCGCTCGGCGACGCCGACGCGCTGCTGCAGTTCCTGCGCCGCGCGGTCGACGAGCACGGCGAGGAGATCGTCTCGGTCGCCGCGCGCCAGGTGGCGAAGCACGCCACGCTGCCGCCGCACCTCGACCAGGCGATGCTCGACGAGGTGCCGGAAGCCGGCGGGGTCTATCTGCTTTTCGACATCAATCATCTTTTGTATGTGGGGAAGAGCCGCAACATGCGCCAGCGCATCCTGCAGCGCTTCGCCTCGGGCGCGACCTGGGTGGCGCGCGTGCAGCGCATCGAGTGGCAGCGCACCGCGGGCGAGCTCGGCGCGCTGCTGCGCGAAGCCGAGCTCGTCAAGGTGCTGGCGCCGGAGTTCAACCGCAGGCTGCGCCGGCCGCGCCTTGCACCGCCGACGGCGGCGGACTGGCCGCACCGCGGCGCGCTCGGCGTGGTGGAGACCGACCACGCGCGCGAGGCGACCGAGGTGCACGTCGTCGACCGCTGGTGCTACCTCGGCACCGCGCAGTGCGACGCCGACCTGCCCGAGCTCCTCGAAGGCGGGCGCAAGGCGCGCTTCGACTACGACCACTACCGCATCCTCTCGCGCCATCTCGCGCGCCCGGGCGTGCGCGTGGTGCCGCTCTCGGCCTGATGCACTGCGAGCTCGTCGTGCCCGGCCTCTTCGCCGCCGCCCCGGCGACGCGGCTGCCGGCGCTGGAGCTGCTGCTCGCGCGCGGCCGCGGGCGCCGCGGCGCGCGCCAGCGCCTGGAAGGCTGGCTCGCCGAAGCCTTCGGCATAGAAGCGCCGCTGCCTGCCGGCGCGCTCAGCGCTGCCGATCCCGGCGAGGCGCCCTGGGCGCGCGCCGACCCGGTGCACCTGCGCCTGATGCGCGAGCGCCTGATCCTCGTGCCGGCGGCGGCCTTCGCCGTCTCCGCCGCGGAGGCGGCGGCGCTGTGCGAGGCGCTGAGCCGCCATTTCTCCGGCCTCGCCTTCGAGCCGGTGCAGCCGGGGCGCTGGTGCGTGCGCCTGGCTGCCGAGGTCCAGCTTTCCTTCGACAATCCCCTCGATCTCGCCGGCAGCGAAGTCGGGCTCGCCATGCCGGCCGGCGGCCACCAGCTCGTCAACGAGGCGCAGATGCTGCTGCACGCGCACCCGGTGAACCAGGCGCGCGAGGCGCGCGGCGAGCCGGCGGTGAACAGCGTGTGGCTGTGGGGCGCCGGGCGCGCGCCGCACGTGCCGCCGGCGCGCTGGCAATCGGTCGCGGCGGACGATCCGCTCGCGCTCGGCCTGGCGCGCGCCGCCGGCTGCCGGCACTACGCGCTGCCCGCCGCGGCGCCGGCCTGGCTCGAGCGCGCGCCCGAGGAGGGCCGCCATCTCGTCGTCCTCGACGCGCTGCGCGCGCCGCTCGCGCTCGCGCAGCAGGCCGAGTGCCGCGCGGTGCTCGAGGCGCTGGAGCGCGACTGGTTCGCGCCGCTGCTCGCCGCGCTGCGCGCCGGCCGCGTCGGCATGGTGACCGTGCAGGTGCCCGAGGGCGGCAGCCGCGCCTCCTGCGAGACCATCCGCGGCGACCTGCGCCGCTTCTGGCGCCGCCCGCGCGCGCTGGAGCGCTACGCGTGACATCGTGTCAGCCAATCCGCCGGTCGTGCGTTCTGGCACAATAAGTCACAGATGACTGTACAAACCAAACAACAGGTCATCGTTCCACCTCCTGGTTCACAGGAAGACCCTCTCTCTTACGCAGAACGCCTTGGCGCGTGGTATTCGGCCCAGACCACTGAGGTCTATCGCAAAAAGCTCGGCATTTATTTCACGCCGGCGCCCATCGCGCGTTACATGGGTAGGTTGTGCAGGAACGGCACCGGGCATTTTGTGCGTCTCCTCGATCCTGCCGCCGGCACAGGCGTCCTCGGATGCGCCGCAAGTCTGTCCCTTGCAGCAGCCACCAATCCGCCGAGGCATATAGAACTGGTTTGTTACGAGGTAGACCCTGAGATCGGGACCTCGCTCGAGGCTTCGCTTCAGCATCTAGAGCGCTGGCTGGCAGCCCGCAAGATCAAATTCCGCTATCGCATCGAGGCTACAGATTTTCTCCTGGCCAATGCGCCCGCTCTCCAACCAGGTCTGCTGGCATCCGGAACCTCAAGGTTCGACGCAGTAATCTGCAATCCGCCTTACTTCAAGATCCCCAAGTCGGATCCGCGGGCACGAGCCTGCGCGCCTGTTGTGCACGGTCAGCCCAACATTTATGGCCTGTTCATGGCAGTGGCGGCCTCTCTTCTGCGAGAAGGGGGCAGATCTGTATTCATCACGCCTCGCTCATTTGCTTCTGGGCCTTACTTTCAGCGCTTTCGAGAGTTTTTCTTCAAAGACCTGCGCCCAACCGATGTTCATGTTTTCGAGAGCCGCACCGACGCTTTCTCGGACGTTCTTCAGGAGACGGCGATCACGGCGGGAACGCGCCTCTGTGGTTGGTCTAAGAATTCTGGACTGCAGCGCATTCGCCTTAGCTCGAGCACCGGCGCGAGCGACATCGAATCCGCGGCTGTCAGAACGCTGCCTCTTCGAGATGTTCTACGTGGCGATTGCAGTCACCGCGTTCTTTCGTTCCCTGCAACCAGAGAGCACGATCGCGTACGCGTACTGGTAAGAAAGTGGGTAGGCTCGCTTCACGCATACGGATGGGAGGTGTCTACGGGGCCGGTGGTCGCGTTCAGGGCGAAGCGATTTCTCCACGATCGGAGTACGCGGCAAACTGTCCCGCTGCTCTGGCTACAGAATGTGGCGCCGATGGTGGTGCGGTGGCCTGCGACGAGTCGGAAGGCGCAGTACATACTGAATACATCGGACGCCGCGTCAATCGTCGTTCCGAACCGGAACTACGTGCTTCTTCGTCGCTTTAGTGCAAAGGAGGAGGAGCGGAGGTTGACCGCCGCTCCACACCTACATAAGGCGTTCAAGCACGACAAGATCGGGCTCGAAAATCACCTTAACTTCATACATAAGCCGGGCGGACAGCTGAGCGCGGATGAAGTCTATGGACTTGCCGCGTTGCTGAGCAGCCAACTCTTCGATACTTATTTCCGAATCAGCAGCGGCAACACGCAAGTAAGCGCGACGGAGCTGCGAGCATTGCCTCTACCTCCGCTTCAGGCGATATCCCGGATCGGGAAGCGCGTGCGCGCCGACTTCTTGCGTTTGGAAACGATAGTAGGCGAAGAGCTCGGCTATGGCGGATAAGCTTCCACCAGTGCCCCGGCTCTCCAGCGTGGCTCGCCGCCTTGAGCAGATCTTTCCCGAAGGCGTGAGTCATCGAAGCTATTGCGTCCGAGAGGTCGCCGCCCGGACCGTGTGGGTGATGTTCTATGCGGGCGCCATCGAAGGTCAGGACCGCTGGATCCGGCCTTCAATGGTGACCGACATGACCGACCAGCAAGCCTCTCGCAAATCGGAAGGGGAACGACAGCACTGGTATGTGAAGGCTTCGTCGTCGGACAAGCGCCGACCTGCCAAGGCGTGGTTTGCACCGAACGGCCGAGAACAGATTCGCGACGAGACTATCCGACTCGGTTTGATACCCAACGGTGCCGTCGTCGAGCGCGAGGGAGTACCGACAACGTCTCCAAGGCCTAAGTACGCGCTCGCTCGCGACTTCGCTGGACTCTTCGATGAGGTGCTTACCGGTGAAGACTTGGCAAGGGCCACGGATCGCTGGCGATCCGCACATCTGAGCACAGCCGCGCTCGCACGAATTGCGCTAATACGAAAGGGATTGGGTAAGGGCGACGATAGAAGACTTTGCTCCACGCTATCTTGAGACCCCCGCTGTTCTGTGGCTGTCGGAATCGGCGAGCAAGGTGCGCGAATACGACGACGAT
>JBQTJF010000053.1:0-29760 GCA_052387375.1 Betaproteobacteria bacterium | reverse complement strand
TGCCACCGGCGGGTTCTACGACAAGGCGATCGCCGTGCAGGGGGCGCGCGAGCGCATCGAGTTCCTGATGCGCGGCCTCGGCTGGGCGGTCCGCGAGTTCGAGAAAGCGCTGCCGCGCATCCCGCGCCAGGACGTGCGCTACCTCATCGAGGGCATGCGCGACCGGCACCGTCGCAGCATCGCCGCGTGCGAAGAAGTCTTAAAGAACCGCTAGGGCTTCCCGGCTAGCGCTTCCCAGCGGTAGATCTGGTCCTGCGCATCGCGCGCCCTCGGATGGTTGGGCTCCAGAAGCAGGAAGCGTTTCATGTTCTTGATCGCGCTTACATAGATCTTCTGTTCGGCGAACAGTAGCGCGATGTTGAAATATCCCTCCGACCACCATGGCGCAGCCTCCAGCGCCGCGCCATAGCGGTTCAGCGCCTCGGCGTACGCCTTGCGTTCGAACGCCGCTTCCGCCTGCACCTTGAAACGGCGCGCCTCCTCGGGAAGCGGAGGCCGGCTTCCCGAGTCCGGGTACTTGGCAAGCACTTCTTGGAAACGAGCTTCGAAGGCCGCTCTTCCTTTGATCATCGCGGCATACCGGTTGCGGAACAGCGAGAACGTTTCGCCCAGCCATTTCCCGCAGACCGGACGCAGCGCGAGGGAACGCGTCTGGCACCAGATCGCCCATTCCTCGCTGAGCCGCACGCCGTAGAAGGAGGCGCCCATCACGGTGTCGTGGATCACTTCGATCTTCGGCATCGCCTCGAACTTGAATTCGACCGAAGGGCGGGAGCCCTGCACGGTGCGGGTCACGATGCCGTCCTCCTTCCAGTCCCAGGAGATGAAATGCCTCGACTGATGGACCGAAAGCTCGGGCTTCTCAAGGAAGAAGGCGAAGCTACCGCCCTCGTCGAGCTGCTTCTTGAGCGAAAGCATCTCGCGCTGGTTGGCGGCCATGTCCTCGGGCGGCACGTGGACGACCTCAGCTGCGCCCGCGGGCATGCCCGCGAGCAGGCACCCCGCGACCAGTGCGCACGTTCGCATGCGCATCATCGCTGCCGCGCCTCCGGCGCGCGCAGCAGCGGCGCCGTCCGTTTCACCTCGGGCTGGAACGCGATGCCGTTCTCCTGGAGCAGCACTGTCAACTCGTCATGGCTCATGTAGAGCCGGCGCAGCGGGCCCTGGTTGGAATCGATCACCTCGTACCAGGTCTCCTTCCCGCGCTGAAAGGTCTTTGCCAGGACCAGCTGGTGCGACTGCTCGCCGAGCTTCTTCTGGATGTCAAAGTTTGGCGGGACCACGCTGACTATGATCGGGCGGCCAGACCTCAGGGTCGCGGCAAACTCGCCTGACTTGACGACGCTGGCCTGGCCAAGGTCCTCGGTGAGTAGCAGGAGTTCCTGGCCTATTAATCCCGCCTTCATTACGGCGTCGGGATTGGTCCTTTGCGCCACAGTGCGCCACTCGCCTTGGCGGATGAGCTCCGCCGTCCTTGCTGCCACGACGCTGTAAGGCCGTCCGCTAGCGGTTGCCAGGGCGAAGATTACGCAGTCCTGATTGCCGGTCTGCGTCCCCGCACCGTAGAGTCCCGGCCCCTCTCCGCGCGCCGCGTCGCGGGCAAGGTCTCCGAGCGACTGGCGGGCGGAGATGTCGTCCCAGCTGCGGGCAATCAAGAGGGGTTGGTAGTCTTCGTCGGTATCTATTTTCAAGCTCTTCATTGCCGTCTTCAGACGGTCCCTTTCTTGCGGCTGCCAGTCCTCGAGCCGCTTCGCCAGTGCGTTGACGGCCTCGTTGACGCGCTCGTCTACGGTGCGCGTGCGCCGCGCGACCGGCTGCGGCGCGGGCGCCTCCATCTTGGCGGCGCTCGGTGCGACTGCAAGCTGCCCGGCGCTGGAGCCGAAATACCCGCGGTTATAGGCCATGACGAAGTCGTAGCGGCACGGGCCGTTGGCGCGCTGATCGCCGATCTCGTAGATGCCGGCGTGTCCATTGCTCTCGCCCGACTCGTGGGCGTGGGCGAGAAGCTGCTTCTTCAACGTCTCTCCCGCCGAGTACCCGCGCCGGTAGCTGGCGAGGCAGTTGTCGAATTGCGCCGCCGGCGCGCGCGCCTTGTCGCAGCGCGGCCCGGCGTTCTGCGAGAAGCACTGGCTGCCGTCCTCGAAGCCGAGGTAGTAGTAGCTGTCCTCCTTGCGCTCGCCGGCGGCGAAGGAGGACAGCCAAGCGCGCAGCGACTGCTCCAGGCTGTTCGCGGCAAGCTGGTGGCGCTCGAACTCCGATCGGGCGGCGCGCAGCTCGGCCTCGGCCTTCTCGCGCAGCGCTCGCGCCTCCTTCGCCGCTTCGCGCGCCTTCGCCTTCTGGGCTGCCTGCACTGAAGAGCGCTCAAGGGCGAGCGACTCGGCCTCGAGCCGCCGGAACGTCGTCACCCGCTGCTCGGCGTCGAACACCGGCTTCATGGCGTTGGGCACCCGCGGCCGCAGGTCGAGGTACTGCTTCTTCAGCGCCTCGACCTCCGTCAGCCAGGGGCCCACCGGCGCGCCCTTCACGTCAGGCGGCGGTGGCGGCAAGCTCACCTTGCCGCCGATCAGGCTCTGGAAGGCCGCGTCGGCGAGCATTGCGGCATCCTCAGGAGTCGATGCGCGTGCGGCGAGGGTGGACCACGCCGCCGCTCGTGTTAGCTCGGCGAGCGCCGGACTGCTGCTGCGCTCGGCCTCCTCGCCCATCAGCAGTTGCAGCCCGCCGCTCCCCTGCTGCGTACCCATCAGCGAAAGCTGCGGCGCCGGACTGAAACCGAGCAGGGAGCCGCGCAGACGCTGGTAACGCTCTTCGTCCTGCCGCGCCTGCTCGGCGGCGCGGCGCTCGTTTTCCTGCTGCTGCACGCGCCGCTGCTCCTCCATCGCCGCCTGGCGCTGGGCCTCCTGCTGGGGGTTGCCGAACAGGCCCTCCCGAAGCAGCTCTCCAAGTACGCCGCCGATCTGCCGCCCGAGCTCCGCGCCGCTGCTGCCGTATGTCCCGGATACCCCTCCGGACGTGCGTCCCCAATTCGGCCCTGGCTCGCATCTCGCTGGACTGGCATTAGCGGAAGGCGTGCCGTTGCAAGCGCGGCACCACTGTTGATAGTCGCGGAACCACTTGCCTCCCGACCCCGAAGGAGCGACAGGGGGATTGCAGGAGGTGCCCGGCGGTAGCTGGCCCCACGAGGCAGGCAGCCAGGCAAGCAGTGCGAGGCCGCCGACTAAGGCTCGAAGCATTGTGGTCTCCCCTATTGTGGAGGAACGCTTTCCCACCGGTAGATCTGGTCCTGGGCGGCGCGCGCCTGCGGGTGCTGTGGCTCGAGCGCGAGGAAGCGCTGCATCTCCGCGATCGCCCGCGGATAGCGTTTGGTCTCCGCGAGTACCAGCGCGAGATTGAAGCGGCCCTCGGGCCACCACGGCGCGACCCTCAGCGCCTCCCCGTAGTAGCGCACGGCATCGTCGAAGCGCTTCTGCTCCACCGCGAACTCGGCCTGGACACGGAGCCGCCGCGCGGCCTCCGGGAACGCCGGCTTGCCCCCGGCGGCCCGGTACTGAGCCGCGATCGCTTCGAAGCTATCGTCTCCACCGCCGCTGCGCGCCGCCTGAACGAGGGCAAAGAGCGCATCCGCGAATTTGCGCGCGTCGTCCTCTCTGTTCTTCCAGTAGATCTCCCATCCGGGATTCCCCAGGACCGCGACGCTGTGCTCGACCGACGGGCCGCTGCTCTCAAGACTCGTCCTCGACACCTTGATGGTTGTGGGATCGATATCCTCCATCCGCACCGACCTCGTCTGCGCAGGCGAACTCGGCGTACCCCGCACGGAGAACTGGATTCCTTCAAACGTGATCGAGAGAGAGCTGTGCTCGATCTCCACGTCCGGACCCACGTAAAAGCGCGCTCCCCTTACCGCATCGCGAGCCTGCTCAAGCGCAGCCGCTACGGCGAGGCGCGGCCCCGCGCCTGGCGCATATACAGTCTGTGCATGAGCGGCAACAAGAAAGCCTGCTCCCGCGAGGTACAGCGCCGTTCCGAAGCGTAGTTTGTGAGACCCCAGCCTCACCGAGCTCTCCCGGCCTTGCCTTCCCACTCGTAGATCTTGTCCTGCGCCGCACGCGCGTTTGACGCATCCGGGACGAGCACGAGGTACTTTTTCATCTCCGCCATCGCCTCGCCGTATTCCTTCAACTCCCCGAGGATGAGCGCCCTGTTGAATCTGCCCTCGGGCCACCATGGAGCGATCTTGAGAGCTTCGTCGTACAGATCGGCCGCGTCCTCATAGTCCTTGTTCCGCACCGCCGCTTCGGCCTGCACCCTGAACCTGCGGGCGGCCTCCGGAAACTCGGGCTTGGGGACGGCGTTTCGATAGTTCGCCGCGATGGGTTCGAACTGGCTCGAATCGCGAGCGACTGGCGGTTCGGTATAGACGCGTTTCAGCACGAAAAGCGCGTCGCCAAGGCGCCGTCCCTCCTCACCACCGAAATAGAACGTGAAACGGCGCGCTACCTTTGTCTCATTGTCGCGGGCGGAGACCGCAAAGGGACCGATGTCTTTCCACGCGATGATCTCCTTGGTCTGGTCTGTGCCCCTGCCGAGCGTGAATGCCACTCCCTGCGGCGAGGGTTCGGCACCGTTGACGTAGGATGCCGAAAACGTGGAATGCTCGACGAGTCGCTCCTTGCTGAAGATCCGGCGAAGATCCCTTCGTGCCTTTGCCGGCGACAGGCCGGCCGTCGACTCCGCGGAGGGCGTGTAGTCCTGGGCTACGGCCGCTGGCAGAACCACCAAAGCGAGCAGGAACGTGACGAACCGGATCATCGAGCTCTCCCGGCTTTGCTTTCCCATTCGTAGATCTTGTCCTGCGCCGCGCGTGCGTTCGGAGCATCGGGAACGAGTTGCAAGTAGCGCTTCATTTCCCGGCCAGCCTCCGCATAATCTTTCACTTCGCCCAACACCAGCGCACGATTAAACCGCCCCTCCGGCCACCATGGCGCAATGCGCAAGGCCTCGCCATAAAACTCCGCAGCCTCCATAAAAAGCTTGTCGCGCAGCATGGCTTCCGCCTGCACTCTGTAGCGGCGCGCATCTTCCGGAAACTCGGGCTTGGGGTTGGCCGCCCTATACTGCTCCGCCGCTGCCGCGAATGCCGACTCGGCCGCCGGATCGGCCGCCCTGATGCTTTCCATCTTCAAGCGATGCAAGGCGTTTGCGAATTGTTCCCCTTTAGAACGAATATAAACGTGATCCCCTCTAGCAGGACCCAAATATACCCATCCAGTAAATGAGC
The DNA here is from genome assembly GCA_052387375.1 of Betaproteobacteria bacterium. Taxonomy (GTDB): domain Bacteria; phylum Pseudomonadota; class Gammaproteobacteria; order Burkholderiales; family SG8-39; genus SCGC-AG-212-J23. The sequence goes on along the minus strand of JBQTJF010000053.1, from coordinate 24,482 downwards.
CAAACTCAATTTGTGGCATGTCCTTGAATGGAAGAATCAAGGGCTTCGACATACCCACCGGCTTCAGTTCTATTCGATCCGTGGTAATCGTTACTTCGGCCCTTGCCAATGACTGACCCCAAGCGTCTACGCCGTAATCTCTGATCAAACTTAGAAACTGACTCCGCGCTTCCCGCAACGACATCTTGGCTACCGACTCATCCGTGGGTTTGTAAGCCAGGGCATTTGTAAAGACTCCGAGCAGGAGTACCGCCCCGAGACACTGCATCATGCTTCTTAGCACCTGAAGTCCCGTCATCGCCCGCCCCCCGCCTTGTCTTCCCACTCGTAGATCTTGTCCTGCGCCGCGCGCGCATTGGGTGCATCCGGCACGAGGGCGAGGTATTTCTTCATCTCGCGCGCTGCTTCGGTATACCGACCGAGCTCTGCCAGCACGAGGGCCCTGTTGAAGCGGCCTTCCGGCCACCATGGTGCGGCTCTTAGCGCTTCCTCATAGCCATCCGCTGCGTCCTCGAAGCGCTTCTCGCTGACCGCCGACTCCGCGCGCACGCGGAAGCGCCGCGCTTCCTCCGGAAGCGGCGGCTTGGGGCTTGCCTCACGGAATCGCTTCGCTGCGTCGGCGAACCTGGCCGCTTCGGGCGGGTCTTCGACGGCGCCTGCCGCAAGCCGCTTGAATGCGGCAGCAAATCGCTCCGCGGCGTCCTTGCGTTCAGTGGCCCAGCTCCAATGGCAGCATTTCGGCGATGCCCCGGGGCCTGAACCTTTGGTGAAGATCTGCACCTCGCCGAAGCAGTCGCTAAAAAATCCGCAGACTTGCAGCTTGGGATCCGGCGTATCCCGGTAGCGGTAGTGGCGGACCTCGCCATCGAGCGAGGTTTCGATGCCCGCCTCCGTGACCTTGAATCGCATGGCCGGATCAAGACCGACAATCTTCGAGAGCGAGTCGCGCAGCGTGCGGTATGCCTCGCTAAGGGACATGGTGGTGTTTGGCTGCTGCGCCAGCGATTGCACAGCGATTAAGAGCCCGGCGGCGAGCGCGCAGGCGACAAGCTTGTTGCTCCAGCCCATGCGATTGCATCCCTCCCAGGTGCAATTCCGACAAACCCCCGCAAAGATGATATGCGATGCGCGCGCTCTTCTACAATGTAGCCGCGTGATAATCGGTCAGAGTCGATGAAGCCGAAGCTTTCCTGCCTGGCGAACGGGCCCTATCGGCTGAGCGATGCGTCGCCTTCGCCGGTGCCGGGCTTGCGCCGCGCGAACGGCGAGCCCTGCGCCGCCGCGCGCAGCGTGTCGCTGTGCCGCTGCGGCGGCTCGAAGGCGAAGCCCTTCTGCGACGGCACGCACGGCAAGATCGGCTTCAGCGACAAGAAGCTCGCCGACGGCAGCCTCGACCGGCGCACGAGCTACGCCGGCAAGCGCATCACCATCCACGCCAACCGCGGCATCTGCTCGCACGCCGGTTTCTGCACCGATTCGCTGAAGTCGGTGTTCCGCATCGGCGAGGAGCCGTGGATCGATCCCGACGGCGCCGCGGTCGAGGAGATCGTCGCCGCGATCCGCAAGTGCCCCTCGGGGGCGCTCAGCTACTCGCTCGACGGCGTCGAGCACCGCGACCAGGAGCGGGAGCCCGCGGTCACCGTCACCGACCACGGCCCCTACGCCGTCACCGGCGGCGTCGAGCTGGTTGGCGCGCCCTTCGGCGAAGGCGCCTCGCGCGAGCACTACACGCTGTGCCGCTGCGGCGCGTCGAAGAACAAGCCCTTCTGCGACGGCTCGCACTGGCATATGGGGTTCCGCGATCCCGCCTGATCCCGCGCTCCGTGGCGCGGACGCCACAGTGCGATTGCGAAGCAATACGGCGTGTGCAAGCCTCCCTCGCACGCTGAAGGACTGGACCCGGCCGAAGCTTTCGCGAACCTTGCGCCGGGGCCAGCTCCCCAAGTACCCCGAACGTTCAACAAGGGAGTTCCATGAACAAGAAGCTTCTCGCCGCAGCGGTCGCCTTTGCCTGGGCGCTGCCTGCGGCTGCACAAACCACAGGCGAAGTCCAGCTTTACGGCCGCGCCAACGTCACCTACGAGCGCCAGACCATCAGCGGCGGCGGCCTGGACCAGAAGCTGTGGGACGTGGTCGACAACAGCTCGCGCATCGGCGTGCGCGGCAAGAAGGAGCTCCAGCCTGGCCTGACCGGCATGTTCCAGGTGGAGAGCCGCGTAAGGCTCGACCAGGGAGGCGATCAGTTCTCCAGCCGCGACAGCTGGCTCGGGCTGCAGGGCGGGTTCGGCACGGCCAAGCTCGGCCGCACCATCGGGCCGGTGTACTACAACACGTACGACTACATCAGCCTGCATAACCACGACACCGGGACTTCGTCCGACGCGCTGCTGCACCCGGCGGCAGTCGGCTTCGCGGGCTTCATGAACAATACGGCCTGGTATGCGAGCCCGAAATTCGGTCCGATTACCGTGGAGGCGGCATTCTCGCGTCTCGCCGTAACGCCCGTCGCGACGCTCGGCAACACCCAGCCCCAATACTGGGGCGTGGTCGGTGCCTATGACCAGGGACCCCTGCACGCCGCCATTGCCCATTCCGTGACAAAGGCGGTCGCCGATCTCGGCGGCGGCGTGAAGAGCAACGACCAGGCGACGACCGTAGCCGCGCTCTACGATTTCAAGGCCTTCATGGTGGGCGCGCTGTACGAGAAGGCGGAGAGCGACCTCGCCGGCGGCGCGAGCGCCGATCGCGACTACTACCGCATCGTAGGGATGGTGCCGGTCGGCAAGCACGAGTTCCACGCCAACTTCGGCAGCACGGACCGCGGCGTCGGCACGGCGGCGAACGACACCGGCGCCAAGCAGTGGACGCTCGCCTACAACTACAACATCACCAAGGAGTTCAAGGTCTACACGTTCTACACGAAGATCGACAACGACAATGCCGGCACCTATGGCGTACCGGCGGCCGGCGCCGACTTCAAGTCCTTCGCGGTCGGCGCGCGCTACAACTTCTAGCGCCGTCCTCCAGCCGGGCAGCGGCCCCGCGCCAGCGCGCGGGGCTTTTTTTCGCCTTCTTCTTCTACAATGCGGGCGTGCTGCGCTTCGCCCCCGCCCAGGTAAACGTCGAGCGTCGCTCCGACGGCGCCATCCTGCTGCGCTCGCCGCAGAAGCTCGGCCCCTACCCACGCTGTCTCACCGAGTGGCTGGTCAAGTGGTCCGACAGGACCCCGCAAGCAACGTTCTTGCAGGAAAGGAAGGGCGATGGATGGCGCAAGCTCTCCTATAGGGAAACCTACGGCGAGGTGCGGCGCATCGGCCAGGCGCTGCTCGACCGCGGCCTCGACCGGGAGAAGCCCGTCGCGATCCTCTCCGACAACAGCATCGACCATGCGCTGCTCGCGCTCGGGGCGATGCACGTCGGCATCCCGGTAGCTCCGGTCTCGCCCGCCTACTCGCTGATGTCCAAGGACTTCGCCAAGCTGAAGATGATCTTCGAGCTGCTGAAGCCCGGGCTGGTGTGGACCTCCGACCCGGCGAAGTTCGCGGCCGCATTGGACGCCGTCGGGCAGAGCTCCGTAAAGATCGAAGATCTGCTGAAGACCAACCCCGGCTCGACGCTGGAAAGAGAAGTTGCGGCAATAAAACCTGAAAGCATCGCGAAGATCCTGTTCACTTCCGGCTCGACCGGCGTGCCGAAGGGCGTCGTCAACACGCACCGCATGCTGTGCGCGAACCAGCAGATGCTCGCGCAGGCCTGGCCGTTCGTCGAGGAGAAGCCGCCGGTGGTGGTGGACTGGCTGCCGTGGAACCACACCTTCGGCGCCAACCACAACTTCAACCTGGTGCTGAGGAACGGCGGCACCATGGTCATCGACGCCGGCAAGCCGGTGCCGGGCCTGGTCGAGGCCACGGTGCGCAACCTCACCGAGGTGGCGCCGACGCTGTACTTCAACGTGCCGCGCGGCTTCGACCTGCTCATGCCCTTCCTCGAGAAGGACGAGCGGCTGCGACGCAACTTCTTCGGCCGGCTGGACGTCATCTTCTACGCCGCCGCGGCGCTGCCGCAGAACCTCTGGGACCGTCTGAAAAAGCTCTCGAGAGACGAGAACAAGAATCCCGCGATGCTCTCGGCGTGGGGCTCGACCGAGACCGCGCCGCTCGCCTCCTCGGTGCACTTCCCCATGGAGCGGCCGGGCGTGATCGGCCTGCCGGTGGCGGGGTGCGAGCTCAAGCTCGTGCCGGCCGCGGGCAAGCTCGAGGTGCGCGTGCGCGGCGAGAACGTGACCCCGGGCTACTACCGGCGGCCCGACCTCACCGCCGCGGCGTTCGACGAGGAAGGCTTCTACCGCATCGGCGACGCGGTGAAGCTCGCCGACCCGGCCGACCCGGCCAGGGGCATCGCCTTCGACGGCCGCGTCGCCGAGGACTTCAAGCTCTCCAGCGGCACCTGGGTGCACGTCGGCGCGGTGCGCGTGAAGCTGATCGCCGCCGGCGACCCGCTCATCCAGGACGCGGTGATCACCGGCCACGACCGCGACGAGATCGGCGCCCTGGTGTTCCTCAATCAGAACGCCATCAAGGAGATGAAGCCGGAGCAGATCCGTGCCCGTCTCGCCGACGTCTTGAAAACCTTTTCGGGTGAAGCGAGCTCGATGCGCCCCACGCGCCTCATGGTGATGGGCGAGCCGCCGTCCATCGACGCCAACGAGATCACCGACAAGGGCTACATGAACCAGCGCGCCGTGCTGCAGCGTCGATCCGATCTCGTCGAGAAGCTGTATTCGTCGGCAGACAAAGTCCTCATCTCCTAGAAAGCCCGAGCCAGGCGATCGCTGCCACCGTCAGCAGCGCGCCGGCGATCTGCAGCGGCCCGAGGGCGTGGCCGAGGAAGATCCAGCCCAGCGCGAGCAGCGCGATCGGCTCGAAGTTGAGCGCCGCGGTGCTGGTCGCGGGCAGGCGCGGCAGCACGGCGAAGAGCGCGATCATCGCCGCGCAGTAGAAGACGCTGAGGCTCGCGAGCCCGGTCCAGCCGACCGCGTCGGCGGGCAGCGCCAGCTTGCCGGCGACGGCGCCGCCGGCGAGCACCAGCGGCGCGGTGACGGCGGTCATGAGGAAGGTGCGCAGCCGCCCGTCGAGGCCCTTGAGCGCGTTGGCGTTGAGGAAGTACACGACCGTCATGCTGGCGCCGCTCGCGAAGGCCCACAGCACCCCGGCGCCGATCTCCTGCCAGCGCACCGCGAAGTGCGCGCCGGCGAGGTCGAGCGCCGCGGCGAGGCCGGCGAGCGCGAGCAGCATCGGCGCGAGCGCGCTCCAGCCCGGCGCCTCCCGGCCCATCGCCCAGGTAAGGAGCACGTACAGCATCGGCGAGGTCTGGAACACGAGCAGCGCCAGCGCCGGCGGGATGAGCGCGACCGCCGAATACAGGCAGTAGCTCTGCGTCGCGATCAGCACGCCGGCGAGCAGGGCCCTGCCGCGCAGCTCCCGTGGCACCGCCAGCGCCACACCCTGCAGGCGCATCAGGAAAAGCAGCACGGCCGCGGTCGTCGCGGCGCGCACGGTGACGGCAGCCGCAACGCTCGCGCCGTGGTCGAAGGCGAAGCGCGCGGCGAGGTGGTTGGACGCGAAAGCCGTGGCCACCGCCATCAGGATGACGATCCCCAGGCGCGGTGGTAACTTGGCATCCATGGCCGCCGACGTTAGCAAGTTCCGCCGCTTCGTGCAGGACGTGACTCGCCTGGTCGAACGCCACGGTGGCGACGAGCCGCGCCTGCTCGACGAAGGCGCGGCGCTGCTCGTGGCGCTGGTGCGCAACGACGACTGGCTGCCCGAGGAGTTCGCGCGCCCCTCGCCCGAGTCCTACCGGCAGTACCTCCTGCACTGCGATCCGCTGGAGAGCTTCTCGGTGGTGAGCTTCGTCTGGATGCCGGGGCAGAAGACGCCGATCCACGACCACACGGTGTGGGGCCTCGTGGGCGTGATGCGCGGGCAGGAGAGGCCGGTGTTATTGGAAGGTGGAGGTGCGTCCTCGGCGAGCGCCCGGTGCGGACCTTTTTCGTCACCCCCGAAGGAAAGCTCAAGGACTAAGCGAAAGAGGGGTCAGAGCAATTTTGCTAAACCCGCGAAATTGCTCTGACCCCGTGATATTAGCAACGTGCTCGAACGGCTCGCGCGCGTTGACCCGCAGGTCCTGCAGATCGGCTACGCCGCGCTCGGCATCCTGGTCGCGCTGCCGCTCGAGCTCGCCGCGCTCGGGCGCCTGCGCCGCCTGCGCCTGATGAGCGGCACCGTCTACCTCCTCCTCGGCGCCTTCCTCGTGCTGGCTGGGGTGGCGGCCGGCCTGGTCGCCGCCTCGCTGCACAGCTACCGGCGCCTCACCCACGAGCAGCTCGCCGCCAGCGTCACGGTGCGCCAGCTCGGGCCCCAGCACTACGCGCTGACCCTCGAGGCGCCCGCCGCGCCCGCGCGCAGCTTCGAGCTGCGCGGCGACGAATGGCAGATCGACGCGCGCGTGCTCAAATGGCGCGGCATGGGCACCCTCGCCGGCTTCGACACCGTCTACCGTCTCGAGCGCCTCTCGGGCCGCTACGGCGCCGTGCCGCAGGAGAAGAGCGCCGCGCGCACCGTCTACGCGCTGGCGCGCGAGGAAGGCTTCGACCCCTGGCCGGCGATCCGCAAGTACCACGACTGGCTGCCCTTCGCCGACGCGCTCTACGGCAGCGCCGCCTACGTGCCGCTCGCCGAGAACGCGAGCTACCGGGTGACGGTCTCGAGCACCGGGCTGGTGGTCCGGCCCGCCAACGATGCCGCGAAGAAGGCTGTCGGCGACTGGCGCTAGGGCCTTCGCGCTCGCGGCGCTCGTCGCGCTCGCCGGCGGCTGCGCCTCGACCGCGGATTATTTCAAGGACGCCGGCCGCCCGGCGGCCACGGCGCCGCTCGAGGCCTGGCCGCACCGCGAGCTCTGGACCGGCATCGTCTTCAACGGCCAGAAGGTCGGCTTCACGCGCCGCGCCGTGCGCGCCGCGCCCGGCGCGCCGGGGCGCTACGAGATCGAGTCCGAGGCGGCGATCCGCCTGCGGTTCCTCGGCTTCGACAAGCGCGTCAGCCTGCGCGCGCTCGACCGCGTGCGCGCCGACCTGACGCTCGAGTCGTTCCGCTACTCGCACGACATCGACGGCAGCCGGCTGGAAGTCTTCGGCGCAGCGGACGGGCGGGCGCTGCGATTCACGGTCCAGGCGGCCGGGAGCGAAACCCGCAAGACTCTCCAACTCGGAGAGCCCCTCTATCCCTCGAGCGTGCTCACCATGCTGCCGGCGATGCGCGGCCTCGCCGTCGGCGCGCAGGCGCGCTACTCGGTCTTCAACGGCGAGACGCAGTCGGTCGAGCAGGCCGAGCAGGAGGTGCTCGCCTACGAGACGAGCCAGCTCTTCGAGGGCGCCGCGTTCCGCACCGTGACGCGCCTGATGGGCCTCGAGACGGTGACCTGGCTCGCCGCCGACGGGCGGCCGCTCCTCGAGCGCGGACTGAACGGCGTGATGATCTCGGCGCTGGAAAGCGAGGCCGCGGCCAAGAGCTACCTCCTCGAGGCGAGCCTCTCCCGGCGCGAGGCGCTGGTGGACTTCAGCCTGCTGCCGGCCGGGCCGCTCGAGGCGCCGCGGCGCCTGTCGGGGCTCTCGCTCGTCATCGACGACATGCCGGATGGCTTCGCCGTGCCGAGCGAAGGCGGCCAGTCCTGCGCGCGCTCCGGCGCCCGCCTGGAATGCCGCATCGACCGCTCGGCCCCGCTCGCGCAGGGCGAGCCCAAGCGCCACCTGGCCGCGACGCTGGCAGCGCCGAGCGATCTTGGGCAGATCAGGGAGCTTTCCGGAAAGATCGTCGCCGGCGAGCGGGATCCCGACCGGGCGGTCTCCCTTCTGCTTTCATGGATCGAGGACAACATCGCCAAGGAGGCGATCGACGCCTTTACCGCGGTCGACGTGCTGCGCGAGCGGCGCGCCGAATGCCAGGGGCACGCCTATCTGCTCGCCGCGCTGGCACGCGCCGCCGGAATCCCGGCGCGCATCGTCAACGGCATCGCCTATTCCGAGGCGCACCGCGGCTTCCTCTACCACACCTGGAACGAGCTGTGGATCGACGGGCGCGGCTGGCGGCCGGTCGACGCGACCTTCGGGCAGGCGCACGCCGACGCGACGCACCTGAAGCTCATCGAGGGCGAGGCGGCCGCCGACCTGCTGCCGCTGCTGGGCCTGGTCGGCCGCATCCGCGTGGTATCGGCGGCGCCGCTCTCGCGCTGGTAGAATCGCCCTCGCGTGAAGTTTCTTTTCGACCTCTTCCCGGTCGTCCTCTTCTTCGTCGCCTTCAAGCTAGCCGACATCTACGTCGCCACCGCGGTGGCGATCGTCGCCACGTTCGCGCAGGTGGGCTGGCTGAAGCTGAAGAAGAGGAAGGTCGACCCGATGCTATGGGCGAGCCTCGGCATCATCGTCGTCTTCGGCGGCGCGACGCTGCTGCTGCAGGACGAGACCTTCATCAAGTGGAAGCCGACCGTGCTCTACTGGCTCTTCGCGGCGGTGCTGGGGGGCGCGGCGCTGCTGCGCCGGAACCTGATCCGGGCCCTGCTGTCCCAGCACATGCAGCTTCCCGGCCCGGTGTGGCAGCGCCTCAACCTGTCCTGGGTCGGCTTCTTCGCCTTCATGGGCGTCCTCAACCTCTACGTGGCCTACAACTTCTCGACCGATCATTGGGTGAACTTCAAACTGTTCGGCGGCATGGGCCTGATGCTGCTCTTCGTCTTCGCCCAGGCGCTGGTGCTCGGCAAGTACGCCGACGGAGAGAAGACCTGAACACGAAAGTCGACGACGTCGGCGCCGAGATCCGCAGCCGCCTCGCGGCGCTCGAGCCGGTGTCGCTCGAGCTCGTCGACGAGAGCGAGTCGCACCGCGGCCACGCCGGATACCGCGAGGGCGGCGCCACGCACTGGCGCCTGGCGATCGTCTCGCCGCGCTTTTCCGGCCAGAGCACGCTAGCGCGCCACCGCATGGTGTACCAGGCGCTCGGCGAGCTGATGCGCCATCCGATCCACGCGCTCGCGATCAGCGCGCGCTCACCGGAAGAAACGAAAGGAAGCCGATGAGAATCCTCCTTGCCGCGGCCGCCGCGGCGCTCCTCCCCCTGCTCGCCACCGCGCAGGACGCGGCGAAGGACGCCGTCAAGCCCAAGCCCGCCGCGGTCCCGGCCACCGGCCCGATCGCGAAGGTGAACGGCGTCGCGGTGCCGCGCGCGCGCATGGAATACCTGCTGGAGCAGCAGAAGGGCCGCGGCATGCAGGACACCGACCAGACGCGCGCCATGGTGCGCGAGGAGCTGGTGAACCGCGAGATCATCGCGCAGGAGGCGGGCCGCAGCGGCCTCGCCAAGAAGCCCGAGGTGCAGGCCGAGCTGGACCTGGCGCGCCAGCAGATCGTCGTCAACGCCTACCTGCGCGAGTTCGTGCGCAAGAACCCGATCGGCGACGCCGACGTGCAGAAGGAGTACGAGCGCGCCAAGGCGCAGACCGGCGCCAGGGAATACAAGGCGAGCCACATCCTGCTCGAGACCGAGGACGAGGCGAAGGGCGTCATCGCGCAGCTCAAGAAGGGCGGCAAGTTCGACGAGCTGGCGAGCAAGAACTCCAAGGACCAGGGCAGCAAGGAGCGCGGCGGCGACCTCGACTGGAACGTGCCGGGCGCCTTCGACAGGCAGTTCTCCGACGCCATGGTCAAGCTCGAGAAGGGCAAGTACACCGAGACGCCGGTGCGCACGCGCTTCGGCTTCCACGTCATCAAGCTCGACGACGTGCGCGAGACGCGCTTCCCGGCGCTCGCGGACGTGAAGCAGCGCATCCAGCAGCAGCTGGTGCAGAACAAGGTCGAAGAGCTGATCCGGGGGCTCAGGGCGAAGGCGAAGATCGAGTAGATAGTACGCGAGAAGCCGCTTATAGAGCCGGAGGTCCTATGGCTAGAAAGTACGGCAAGACGGCGCAGCGCAAGGTCAAGCGGGCGATGCACGAGCGCAAGCGCGGGAAACTGCGCAGCGGCCGCTCGGGCAGGAAGGTGAAGAGCCGCAAGCAGGCGATCGCCATCGGCCTGTCCGAGGCGCGCCGCGCCGGCGCGAAGGTGCCAAGACGGCGCCGCGAATCCTCCAGGAAGAAGAAGTAGCGCCGGGCCGGCGCTTCCAGGTGGTGCGCGGCAACCTCCTGGAAGAGCCGGTGGACGCGATCGTCAACGCGGCGAACGGCCACCTCGCCCACGGCGGCGGCGTGGCCGGCGTCATCTCGCGCGCCGCCGGCCCGGAACTGCAAGAACAAAGTAACGACCTGGTAAGAAGAAACGGACCGTTCCCGACCGGCTCGGCCGTCGTCACCACTGCCGGCAAGCTGCCCTTCAAGGGCGTCATCCACGCCGTCGGCCCGCGCTACGGCGAGGGCGACGAAGAAGCCAAGCTTTTTCAGGCCCTGGTCTCTGCATTCCGGGAAGCCGAAAAGCAGGGCTGGAACAGCGTCTCGTTCCCGGCCGTTTCCAGCGGCATCTTCGCCGTGCCGCTCGACGTCTGCGCCCGCGCCTACGTGCGGGCCGCGCGCGCCTCGCCGCTCGGTAAGGTTCGGCTATGCTTGCGCGACCAACCGGTGATCGACGCCGTCCTGGCCGAGCTCAGGCGGCGCTCTTAAGGGTCTCGTCGATCTTGAGCGGAAGATAGCCGCGCTTTTTTGCTTCGAGGATGGTGATTTCGCGGATACCGGAGGCCGAGAAGCCGACATGCACGTTCCAGTTGAGCGATTCGTCGCGCGTCACCGGCTCGTCCGAAAACCGGAGATAAAGAATGTCGTCCGCTTCGTTGTAGCCGATTCTCATGACTGCTCCAGCAGCCTCCAGTTTGTCATCACCGTCTTGACGACCAGATGGTCCTCCTCGACGGCCGCAGCGCACGCGAGATTATCATGACGACTCTCGATAGGCTTGAAGATGAAGAGATGCTGAGCGTCGGACCGCCGAATTTCGCCTGTTTCGATCACCTTGAGCAGTGTGGCTTCGTCGATGCTGCGCTCCCGCATCCTTTCGCGCGCGTGATCGGTAACCACGACCTCCTTGCCGAATCTCGCGCTCCGCATTGTCGTAAGAACGCATCGCCAATCCTGCCGTTGACCGTGAAAGGGACCTAGCCATGCTCCGCATCTTGCTGGCCGTTGCAACCTTCGTCATCGCTTCGCACGCCTTCCCACAGGCCACAAAGCTGGAAAAGGCCGCCTTCGCCGGCGGCTGCTTCTGGTGCACCGAGGAGGCGTTCGAGAAGGTGCCGGGGGTAACCTCCGTGGTGTCGGGCTACATGGGCGGCAAGGTGAAGAACCCGACCTACGAGCAGGTCTCGACCGGGCGCACCGGGCACACCGAGGTGGTCGAGGTGACTTTCGATCCCGCCAAGGTGAGCTACGAGAAGCTGCTCGACGTCTTCTGGGTGAACCACGACCCGACGGTGCTCGACCGCCAGTTCTGCGACGGCGGCTCGCAGTACCGCCCGGAGATCTTCACCTACACGGAGGAGCAGAAGCGCGCCGCCGAGGCGTCCAAGGCGAAGTGGGAGAAGCAGAAGCCCTTCCGGCAGCCGCTGCTCACACCGATCACGCCGAAGGGCGAGTTCTGGCCGGCGGAGCAGTACCACCAGGGCTACTACAAGAAGAACGCGCTGCAGTACCGCTTCTACGTCACAGGCTGCGGGCGCTATGCGCGCCTCGACAGCCTGTGGGGTGCGCTGCGCAAGCAGCAGTAGCGGCTAGAACTTGCGCACGCGCTCGATGCCGCCGACGCGGCCGCCGACCAGGGTGATGGTGGTGGTGAAGGGATCGGCGACCGTGGGCAGGTAGGTCCAGGTGCGCAGCTCGAAGCCACCGCGGCCGCGCCGGTCGACGTGCGTGGTTCCCTGGTACGCGACGAAATCCGGCTCGCCGGCGATGGTGAGCAGCTCGCCCTCGCTCATGCCGCGCTGGATGCTGATGTACTTGCGGAACTCGAGGCCCCGCACCGGCTTGGGCGCGGTGGCGGCGCGTTCGGCGGCGGCGCGCGCGTCGGCCTCGTCGCGGCGGCGGATGCGCTCCTCCATCCGCTCGCCCTGGCAGCGCACGGTGTAGCACTCCCTGGTGTCGGCCGACGGCGGGCCGGGCTGCGTAGCGATGTCGAGCTTGGTCGCGCTCACGCCGCCAGGCGGCGGCGCGTCCGAGTAGTGCACCGTGCCCTTCGCGTCGACCCAGCGATACACCTGCGCGTGGGCCGTGCCGGCCGAGCAAAGCAGGAGGATGGACAGTATTTGAATCTTCATTCGTAACGCCCGAGACGCACCATGGTGGTTCCGGGCTTGAGGTGCCGCAGCGACGGCATGACCATGACGCAATCGTCGTACGGGGTCTTCCAGGAATGCTCCCCGTCGGAGGCGACGACGGTTCCCGCTTTCCCGACCACCTCGAGGCCTTTCCAGGGCGAGGCGAAGCGGAAGCTCATGGTCTTCGCCACCACGGGCTCGGTAACGCGAATCAGCCTTTGGCGGGTGGTCGCGAACGGCCGTTCGATGAGGCCTGCAACCGCCAGGAACCTGAAGCAGGTGTCGATGGCGACGTCGACCGAGCTCCTCGCCCAGTGCTGGCCGCACTCGATGAGCACCGCGGTGCGCGGGCTCTGGGGATCGGCGAAGGCGCCGCGCTCCATCATGCGCAGCCCGGCCGGGTGCCCGGTGTCGAGGAGCAGGTCCGCGGGCGCGCCAATGCGCCGCGCCAGCGCCGCCGACTTCTCGCTCTTCGCGCACACCATGATCGGCCGGCAGGGCTCGTGCATCGAGTGCAGGTCGAGGAGCAGGTCGGCAGCATCGACGAAGCGGCGCAGCTCGCGCGCGCGGCGCAGCTCCGCCGAGTCGCGCGCGCCGAGCAGCACCTCGTCCGCCCACACGCGGTTGTAGTCCTCGTCGATGTAGCGCGAGCGGTCCGGGTCCTCGCGGTCGAAGCGCGCGAACGCGGCGACGTTGGCGAACGCGAGAATCAGCTTTCCCTTCAAAGGTGCAATTCTCTGCCTCAACAGAAACTCGAGAGCGATGGCACCGCAATATTCGTTGCCGTGGGTCAGCGCCTGGATCATGACGTTCGGCCCGGGCCGGCCCGAGTCGAGCACGTGCACGAAGTCGACGCCGGCGTTGCCGCGCCGGTAGCGCTCGATGTCGGGCGGCTCGATCTCGATGGGGAAGTTCATCGGAACTTCAGGATCTCACGCAGCAGCTCGCCCAGGTGTTTCTGGACGTTGCCGAAATTGCCGGTCTTCTGCAGCGTCTTCTCGTCCATGTAGAGGCGCTTGTTGATCTCGACCTGGAGGCTGTGGCGAGCGGCCTTGGGGTCGGCGTAGGCGCGCACCAGCTCGACGCCCTTATAGGGGTCGTTCACCTTCACCGAATAACCCATCCCGGCGAGCGTCGCGCGCGCGAGCTGGGTGAAGCGCGGGTCGCAGGTGGTGCCGTCGCGGTCGCCGAGGACGAAGTCGGCGCGCGGCCTGCCCTCGCCGTCGTCGCTCTGCCTGCCCGCCACCGAGCGCATCGAGTGGCAGTTGATGTGGAAGACTCTGCCGAGCCTGCGGTAGGCGCTGTCCAGGTGCTCCTGCAATTGGCGGTGATACGGCAGGTGAAAGCGTGAAATCCTTCCCTGTACCACTTCCGGCTTTAACTTCGCGGCGTAAATGGGACGGCCGTCCTCGAGCGTGCGCCAGATGAGCGCCTTGCCGATGCGCGCCTTGCCGCTCGGCCGGTATTCGAACGGCCATTCTCCCTCGATCAGCTCGAGGTCGACGTCGCCGGCGTGGCGGTTGGGGTCGACGTAGGTGCGCGGGAAGGCGGCGGCGAGCAGCGGCGCGCCGAGCTCGCGCGCCGCGGCGTAGAGCTCGTCGACATAGCAGTCCTCGGCCTCGCGCAGCTCGGCCTCGCTGACCACGGCGTCGAAGTCGGCGGGGAACTCGCGGCCGGAATGCGGGGAATCGAGGACCAGCGGCACCATCGGGTTAGCATACTTCAATGCAAGCGTATTACGCCCGGCGCGCCGCCGAGTACGAGAAGATCTACGCGAAGCCCGAGCGCCAGGCCGACCTCGCCAACCTTCGCGCCGACGTCCCGGCGCTCTTCGCGGGCGAGCGCGTGCTCGAGATCGCCTGCGGCACCGGCTACTGGACGCCGCTGATCGCGGCGAGCGCGGCAAGCGTGCTGGCGATGGATTGCTCCGAGGAAACGCTGCAGATCGCGCGCAGTAAGGCGTATGAAAGAGAAAACGTCCGGTTCGAGCGGGACGACGCCTACGCCCTGCCCGCCTGGCCGGAAAAGTTCTCCGCCTGCTTCGCCGGCTTCTGGTGGTCGCACGTCCCCCTGGAAAGGATCGAGCCGTTCCTCGACGCGCTGCACGAGCGCCTGGCGCCCGGGGCGAAGGTCGCGTTCCTCGACAACCTGTATGTCGAGGGCAGCAGCACGCCCCTCGCGAGGCGCGACGCGGCCGGCAACACCTACCAGGAGCGCCGCCTCGCCGACGGCAGCCGCCACGAGGTGCTGAAGAACTTCCCCGCCGAAGGCGAGCTCGAGGCGCGGCTGGGGCGCTGCGGCTCCGAGGTCCGCGTCGAGCGCTACCAGTACTACTGGCTGGCGAGCTATCGCATAATGGCCGGGAGGAGGAGCAACCCATGATCGTAAGCCGTATCGCCGCCGCGCTTTTCACGGCCGTCTTCGCGTTGGGCATTCAAGCCCAGGAGCTTAGGATCGGCCTCGCGTCCGAGCCGACGTCGATGGACCCGCACTACCACAACCTCTCGCCGAACAACTCGCTGCTCAGCCACGTGTTCGAGAGCCTGGTCGACCAGGACGAGCGCCAGCGCCTCGGGCCGGGCCTCGCCGAGTCCTGGCGCACCGTCGACGAGACGACATGGGAGTTCAAGCTGCGGCGCAACGTCAGGTTCCACGACGGCACGCCGTTCACCGCCGACGACGTGCTGTTCAGCTTCGAGCGGGCGCCCAACGTCGAGGGCAGCCCGGCGAGCTTCGGCATCTACTCGCGCGGCAAGCAGCTGGTGAAGATCGACGAGCACACCGTCCACATCAAGACCGCCGCGCCCTACCCGCTGATGCCGAACGACGTGTCGCAGATCTTCATCATCTCGAAGAAGCACGCCACCGGCGCCAAGACCCCCGACTTCAACTCCGGCAAGGCGGCCGTCGGCACCGGCCCGTTCCGCTACGTCGAGTACACGCCGGGCAACCGCATCGTCCTGCAGCGCTACGACGGCTACTACGGCCCGCGGCCGCAGTGGCAGCGCGTGGTGTTCCGCGGCATCAAGTCCGCGCCCTCGCGCGTCGCCGCGCTGCTCGCCGGCGACGTCGACCTGATCGAGCAGGTGCCCGCCACCGACATGGAGCGGCTGAAGAAGGAGCCGAAGGTGGCGATCGCGCAGATCGTCTCCAACCGCATCATGTACCTGCACCTCGACCATTTCCGCGACGACTCGCCCTTCGTCAAGGCGAAGGACGGCGGCCCGATCAAGAACCCGCTGCGCGACCGGCGCGTGCGCACCGCCATCTCCAAGGCGATCGACCGCGACGCCATCGTCAGCCGCGTCATGGAGGGCATGGCGATCAAGGCCGGCCAGCTCCTGCCCGAAGGCTTCTTCGGCGTGAGCAAGAAGCTGCAGCCGGTGGGCTACGACCCCAGCGGCGCGAAAAAGCTGCTCGCCGAGGCCGGCGTGCCCAACGGCTTTCGCCTCACCATCCATTCGCCGAACGACCGCTACCCGAACGACGCCAAGATCGCCGAGGCGGTCGGCCAGATGCTGACGCGCATCGGCATCGACACGCAGGTGGTGACGATGACCTCGGGGGTGTACTTCCGCGAGGCCTCGAGCGGCGGCCCGGACAAGACCCCCAAGTTCAGCTTCATCCTGGTCGGCTGGGGCTCGGGCACCGGCGAGACCTCCTCGCCGCTCAAGTCGCTGCTCGCCACCTTCGACCAGCAGAAGGGCATGGGCGGCGCGAACCGCGGCCGCTACTCCAATGCCGAGGTCGACAAGCTGATCGACCAGGCGCTCGCCACCGTGGACGACGCGAAGCGCCAGGACCTGCTGGCGCGCGCCGCCGAGGTGGCGATCGACGACGTCGGCATCATCCCGCTGCACTACGTGGTCAACGTCTGGGCGATGCGCCGCGGCTTCGGCTACAAGGCGCGCGCCGACGAGTACACGCTGGCGATGGGGGTCTCGAAGGCCAACTAGATGGTCTTCGTCGTCAGGCGGGTCCTGCAGAGCGCGCTCGTCGTCCTGGTGATGTCGCTGGTGGTGTTCGTGGGCGTGCACGTGGTCGGCGACCCCGTGCACATCCTCATCTCCGACGACATGACCACAGAGGAGATCGAGCGCTTCGCCCGCCAGCTCGGCCTCGACCGGCCGCTGCACGAGCAGTACCTGCACGTCCTCGCCAACGCCGCGCGCGGCGACCTCGGCAACTCCTTCGTCCACGGCGAGCCGGCGCTGAAGCTGATCCTCGAGCGCATGCCGGCGACGCTCGAGCTCGCCTTCGCCGCGTTCCTCCTCGCCGTCGTCGTCGGCGTCCCGCTCGGCATGTACGCCGGCCTCAAGCCCGAGTCGCCGGCGAGCCGCGCCATCATGGCCGGCTCGATCCTCGGCTTCTCGCTGCCCACCTTCTGGGTCGGGCTGATGCTGATCATGGTGTTCGCGGTGATGCTCGGCTGGCTGCCCTCCACCGGCCGCGGCGACTTCATGACCTGGGACGGGCTGCGCCACCTGGCGCTGCCGGCGATCAACCTGGCGCTCTTCAAGATGGCGCTGGTGACGCGCCTCGCGCGCGCCGGCACGCGCGAGGCGGCGCTGCAGGACTACGTCAAGTTCGCGCGCGCCAAGGGCCTTTCGCCCAGCCGCGTGGTGCTGGTGCACGTGCTGAAGAACATCCTCGTGCCGGTGGTCACCGTGCTCGGCCTGGAGCTGGGCGGCCTGATCGCCTTCTCGGTGGTCACCGAAACCGTGTTCGCCTGGCCGGGCATGGGCAAGCTCCTCATCGACTCGATCCAGCGCCTCGACCGGCCGGTGATCGTCGCCTACCTCGTCATCACGGTGCTGATGTTCGTGGTCATCAACCTGATCGTCGACCTGCTCTACGCCGCGCTCGATCCTCGGGTGAGATTGCGCGAGGCGAAAGCATGAGCGGGCTTCGCCTTGCCTCCCCCCTGATAAGGGGGGAGCGAGCCTGCGAGCGGGGGGTTAACGTTATCGGGGCTGGAAATCCCCCTACGATAGGCCGAAATGTAACCGATCGGTTACATCATCCGAAACCAACCCCCCGTTCGCCCGCCGCTGCGCGGCAGGCTCACGACCCCCGTGTCAGGGGGTCAAAGCAAACCCAATGAGCGCGCGCGCCGAATCGCTGCCCGCCGTCCAGAAGCCGGAAACGCCCTTCCGGCGCCTGGCGAGCGAGTTCTTCGACAGCCGCGTCGCCGCCGCGTCTTTCTTTTCTCTGTGCCTGATTGTTTTTCTGGCGCTGTTCGCGCCCTGGCTCGCACCGCAGAACCCCTACGACCTCGCCACCGTGACGGTGATGGACGCGCGCCTCGCGCCGGGCGAGCGCGGCTCGGCGGGCTTCCTGATGTGGCTGGGCGCCGACGGCGCGGGCCGCGACATGTGGAGCGCCATCCTCTACGGCCTGCGCATCAGCCTCGGCGTCGGCGTCGCCTCGGGCGTCGTCGCCCTCGCCATCGGCACGGCGATCGGCATGGCTGCGGCCTACCGCGGCGGCTGGCTCGACGCGCTCATCATGCGCATCGTCGACCTGCAGCTCTCCTTCCCGGCGATCCTGGTGGCGCTGATCCTGGTGGCGATCCTCGGCCGCGGCGCCGACAAGGTGATGATCGCGCTGATCCTGGTGCAGTGGGCCTACTACGCGCGCACGGTGCGCGGCAGCGCGCTCGTCGAGCGGCGCAAGGAGTACGTCGAGGCGGCGCGCTGCCTGGCGCTGCCCACCTCGCGCATCGTCTTCCGCCACCTGCTGCCGAACTGCCTGGCGCCGATGATCGTGGTCGGCACGCTGCAGACCGCGCACGCCATCTCGCTCGAGGCGACGCTCTCCTTCCTCGGCGTCGGGCTGCCGCTCACCGAGCCCTCGCTGGGGCTGCTCATCGCCAACGGCTTCGACTACATGCTCTCGGGCAAGTACTGGATCAGCTTCTACCCGGGCGTGGCGCTGCTCGCCACCATCATGAGCATCAACCTCGTGGGCGACCGGCTGCGCGACGTCCTGAATCCCCGCCTTGAACGATAAGACGTTACTTGTCGAAGACTTGAAGACCCATTTCTTCACGCGCGCCGGCGTGGTGCGGGCCGTCGACGGCGTCAGCTTCGCGGTGCAGCCGGGCGAGGTGCTCGGGCTGGTGGGCGAGTCGGGCTGCGGCAAGACCGTCACCGGCTTCTCCATCCTCGGGCTGGTCGACCCGCCGGGGCGCATCGTCGGCGGGCGCATCGTGCTCGACGGCGTCGATCTGCTCAAGCTGCCCGAGGCCGAGCTGCGCAAGGTGCGCGGCCGGCAGGTGGCGATGGTGTTCCAGGACCCGATGATGACGCTCAACCCGGTGCTGCGCATCGACACGCAGATGGTCGAGGCGGTGCGCGCGCACCAGGATGTCGGCACTGACAAGGCTCTCCTGATGGCGAGGCAAGCCCTGGAAAGGGTGGGAATTCCGTCCCCGGAAGCGCGCCTGCGCGCCTATCCGCACCAGTTTTCCGGCGGCATGCGCCAGCGCGTGGCGATCGCCATCGCCATGCTCAACCGCCCGCGCCTCATCATCGCCGACGAGCCGACCACCGCGCTCGACGTCACCATCCAGGCGCAGATCCTGTATGAAGCGCAGAAGCTCTGCCGCGAGTCGGGCACCGCGCTCATCTGGATCACCCACGATCTCTCGGTGGTCGCCGGGCTCGCCGACCGCATCTGCGTCATGTACGCGGGGCGCATCGTCGAGGCGGGCGCGGTCGACGAGGTGCTCGACGCGCCGCTGCATCCCTATACGCAGGGCCTGATCGGCTCGGTGCCGCGCCGCAACCGCCGCGGCGCGCCGCTCGCGCAGATCCCGGGCGTGATGCCGAGGCTGACCGACCTGCCGCCCGGCTGCGCCTTCCGCGGCCGCTGTGCCCGGGCCGGATCTGCCTGTACGGAAGAACCCCTCCTCGAAAAACGAAACGGTCGCCTGGTGCGCTGCTTCTATCCGCTGTGAAGACCCTCGAGCTCGAGCGCGTCTCCAAGCGCTTCGTCAAGCCGCTCGATCTGGCGGAACGGATTGCGGGTTATCGACCCGAGACCGTCCAGGCCGTCGACAATGTTTCGTTCGCGGTCGACCAGGGCGAAGTCGTCGGCCTGGTGGGCGAGTCGGGGTGCGGCAAGTCGACGCTGGGGCGCATCGCCGCCGGCATCCTCGAGCCGAGCGAAGGCGAGGTGCGCTACCGGGGCGGCAAGCCGGGCCTCAAGGTGCAGATGATTTTCCAGGACCCCTTCGCCTCCCTGAACCCGCGCATGCGCGTGGCCGACATCGTCGGCGAGGCGCCGCTCGTGCACGGCATCGTCGGGCGCGAGGCGCTGGAGGACTACGTCGACGAGCTGCTCCTGCGCTGCGGCCTCGACCCGGGCTACAAGCGCCGCTATCCGCACCAGTTCTCCGGCGGCCAGCGCAGCCGCATCGGCATCGCGCGGACCCTCGCCGTGCAGCCCGAGTTCCTGGTCTGCGACGAGGCGGTGGCGGCGCTCGACGTCTCGATCCAGGCGCAGATACTCAACTTGTTCATGGCGCTGCGCCGCGACCTGAACCTCACCTACCTCTTCATCAGCCACGACCTCGGCGTGGTCGAGCACCTCTCGGACCGCGTCGTCATCATGTACCTGGGACGCGTCGTCGAATGCGCGCCCACGGAGCAAATCTTCAGCCGGGCGAACCATCCGTACACCCAGGCGCTGCTGCGCCAGGTGCCGCGCCTGGAGACGCGCAAGACGAAGTTCCAGCCGATCGTGGGCGAGATCCCCTCGCCGCTGGCGCCGCCCTCGGGCTGCCACTTCCATCCGCGCTGCCCGCACGCCAAGCCGATCTGCAAGGAACAGGCGCCGGCATTGCGCGAGATCGGCCCAGGCCACCTCTCGGCCTGTCATCTCAACGCCTGAACTGCAAAGCGCGCGCCTGCGTGCCTGGCCGTGCTGCTCGCGGCGTGCACGCGCATCATCGAGCGGCCGGTTCCATCGTCGCCGTCGGTGGTGACGACCCCGGCGATCTCCGAGCGCACGTCGAACGCGGCGCACCCGCAGCCGCCGGCGCGACGGCGGCGGCCTGCACGTGGGCGTCGCAGAGCTATAGCGCCGGCGCGGTTTCCTGCCAGGAGCGCGCGCAGTATCGCTGCAACAACGGCGCCTGGGAGCGCACCGAGACGCCCTGCTAGCAGGGCGCGATGCGCACCACCGGCGCGCGCGAGCGCGGCATGAGCTTCTCGAGCGGGGTGCACCACATTTCGCCGCAGATGACGTAGTCCACTGCCAGGCGCTGCCTCGCCAGGGTGAGCGCTCTTTGCGGCGGCCGGGCCGGCCAGGCGTGCTGCCACTCGCCGCCCTTGAGGACGCGCTCGGCGAAGAGCTCGAAGCGCCCCTGGCGCACGTGCCAGGACTCCTCGCGCGCGACGCCGTCGGCCGACGTCCAGCCGAAGTGCAATGCGGCGGCGAACAGGCTCGCGGTCAGCCCGTCGCCGGCGAGGCAGAGGCTGCTCACTCCGCTTCCTCGATCCAGGTCATCTGGATCGCTTCCAGGATCTTCTCGCCGCAGCGCTTGGGATCGTCGTCGAAGCCCGGAAGGGCCAGGACCCACTTGTAGAGGTCGACGAAGTTGACGGCCTTCGGGTCCTGGTCCGGATGGGCCTCGGCGAGGCCGATGGCGATGTCCCGGGTGTCGGTCCACTTCATTTCTTGGCGCCTCCCTCGCGCTCGTAGTTGATGGTGTACTTGGGCAGCTCGACGACGAGGTCCTCGTCGGCGACCTTCGCCTGGCACGAGAGGCGCGAGGTCGCCCCCAGGCCCCAGGCCTTGTCGAGCATGTCCTCCTCCTTCTCCTCCGCCGGCTCGAGCGAGTCGAAGCCTTCGCGCAGGATGACGTGGCAGGTCGTGCAAGCCGCCTGCTTCTCGCAGGCGTGCTCGATATCGATGTGGTTCTCCAGCAAGGAATCACAGATGGAGACACCCGTGCGCGCCTCGATCTCGGCGCCCTGCGGGCACAGGGCGTGGCCCGGCAGCACCTTGATCTTCGGCATCTACAGGCTGCCGATCTTGCGGCCGGCGAGCGCGCGCCGGATGCCTTCGTCCATGCGCCGCGCCGCGAAGTCTTCCGTGGCGCGGTTCAGCGCGTCCGCCGCCCGCTTGATGGCGCGGTGGTCCTTGCCCGAAAGGAGGCCCTCGAGGTCGAACATGGCTTTTTCGATCGTTGCCAGCTCTTCAGCGTTCAACAGACTCTTATCTGCCAGAAGCGCGGATCGCGTCGCCTCGAGCAGCCTCTGCCCCTCGACGCGCTGCTCGGCGAGCGCGCGGGCGTGCACGTCCTCTCTTGCGTGCTGGAAGGAGTCGCGCAGCATGCGCTCGATGTCGGCGTCGGCGAGGCCATAGGAAGGCTTGACGCTGATCGATGCCTCCACGCCCGTGGAGCTTTCCTTTGCGGAGACGGAAAGCAGGCCATCGGCGTCCACCTGGAAGCTGACGCGCACGCGCGCCGCGCCCGCCGCCATCGGCGGGATGCCCTTCAGCTCGAAGCGCGCCAGCGAGCGGCAGTCGGAGACGAGCTCGCGCTCGCCCTGCACGACGTGGAAGCTCATGCCGCTCTGGCCGTCCTTGAAGGTGGTGAACTCCTGCGCGCGGGCCGCCGGGATCGTCGTATTCCTCGGCAGGATCTTCTCGGTCAGGCCGCCCATGGTCTCGATGCCCAGCGACAGCGGGATGACGTCGAGGAGCAGCCAGTCTTCACCTTGCGGCGAGTTGCCGGCGAGCACGTTGGCCTGCATCGCCGCGCCGAGCGCCACGACCTTGTCGGGATCGAGGTTGTTGAGCGGGTCGCGGCGGAAGAACTCGGCCACCGCGCGCTGGATCTGCGGCATGCGCGTCGCGCCGCCGACCATCACCACGCCCTTCACCTCGTCGGGCGCGAGGCCGGCGTCGCGCAGCGCCTTGCGCATCGGGCCGAGCGTCTTCTGCACCAGCGTCTGCGTGATGCGGCAGAAGGTCTCGGTGTCGATGGCGAGGTCGACGAACTCGCCCGAGGACAGGCGCGCATTGATTCTGGATTCCGAATGGAAGGTCAAAGCCTCCTTGGCGTCCCGCGACTTGACCTGCAGCAGGCGCATGTCGCGCGGGCCGAGGGGCGACAGCTTCGCCTGCTCGACCACCCAGCAGAACAGGCGCTGGTCGAAGTCGTCGCCGCCGAGCATGGAGTCGCCGCTTGTCGCCACGACTTCAAAGACGCCTTTCGATAATTTCAGAATCGACAGATCGAAAGTGCCCCCGCCAAGGTCGTACACCGCGTAGGTGCCCTCGGCGGCGTTGTCCAGGCCATAGGCGATCGCCGCCGCCGTCGGCTCGTTCAGCAGGCGCAGCACGTTGAGGCCGGCGAGCCTGCCGGCGTCCTTGGTCGCCTGGCGCTGCGCGTCGTCGAAGTAGGCGGGCACGGTAATGACGGCGCCATCCAAAGGGCCGCCGAGCGAAAGCTCGGCCCGCTCCCGCAGCACTTTCAGTATTTCGGCCGAGATCTCCACCGGGCTCTTGACGCCCGCTACGGTCCGGACCTGCACCATGCCGGGCGCGTCGACGAAGTCGTAGGGCGCGCTCTCGATGTGCGCCACGTCCTTGAGGCCGCGGCCCATGAAGCGCTTTACCGAGACGATGGTGTTCTTCGGGTCGTCGGCCTGGCGCGCCTGCGCCGGGTAGCCGACCTCGACCTTGCCGCCGGGCAGGTAGCGCACGATGGAAGGCAGGAGCGGCCGGCCGAGCGCATCGGCGAGCACCGCCGCGGCGCCGCTGCGCACGGTGGCGACCAGCGAGTTGGTCGTGCCGAGGTCGATGCCGACCGCCAGGCGCTGCTCGTGCGGCGCGGGCGATTGCCCCGGTTCCGAGATCTGCAGCAGCGCCATTGCTCAGTCCACCGCCTCGTAGGCGACGTCGATTTCCTCGTCGAGCCGGTCGAGGAACATCAGCTTGCGCACCAGTCCGGCGGCGCCGGGGTAGTCCTGCTTCTGGTCGATCGCCTGGGCGATCTGCTTCTCGAGGATGGACTTGTCGCTGCGCAGGTTCTTCCGTAACTGATCTACCAAGGAAAACTCTTTCTTCTCAACGGCGGCCTCGAGCGCTTCGCGCAGCTCCATCTGCTGCATCAGGAACTCGGGCGGCATGGCGGTGTTGGTCTCGAAGGCGACGTCGACGCCGTGCAGCTCGAGCAGGTGCTTCGCGCGCGTCACGGGATTCTTCAGCATCTGAAAAGCTTCGTTCACCCGCGTGGTCCATTGCAGCGAGGCGCGGCGCTCGGCGTCGCCGGCGTGCGCGAAGCGGTCGGGGTGGACGCGCGACTGGATCTCGCGGTAGGCCTTTTCGAGGGCATCGGTCTCCAGCGAGAACGCCGGGGGGAGGCCGAAAAGGTCGAAGTGGCTCTGCATCGCCTGCAGCGACGCGTCACGCGCCTCCGCCCACGCATCCCGCGGGTCGGCCGGTCGCGCGAGCGTCGTGCAACCTAGACGTTAAAGCTCTCCCCGCAACCGCACTCATCCTTGACGTTGGGGTTGCGGAACTTGAAGCCCTCGTTCAGGCCTTCGCGGGCGTAGTCGAGCTCGGTGCCCTCGAGGTAGGGCAGGCTCTTCGGGTCGATCACCACCTTCACGCCGTGGCTCTCGAACTGCACGTCGTCGGGGTTGATCGCGTCCGCGAACTCGAGCTTGTAGGCCATGCCCGAGCACCCCGAGGTGCGCACGCCGAGGCGCAGCGCCACGCCCTTGCCCCGCTTGGCGAGGAAGGACTGCACGTGGCTGGCGGCCTTCTCGGTGAGCGTGATCGGCATCAGGCTACTTTCTTTTCATCACCAGAAGAAACCAAGCCATGCTTCTTCCGATAGTCTTCCACCGCTGCCTTGATCGCGTCCTCGGCGAGGATCGAGCAGTGGATCTTCACCGGCGGCAGCGACAGCTCCTGCGCGATCTGCGTGTTCTTGATCTGCGTCGCCTGCTCGAGCGTCTTGCCCTTCACCCACTCGGTGACGAGCGAGCTCGAGGCGATCGCCGAGCCGCAGCCGTAGGTCTTGAAGCGCGCGTCCTCGATGCGGCCGTCGGCGCCGACCTTGATCTGCAGCTTCATCACGTCGCCGCAGGCCGGCGCGCCGACCATGCCGGTGCC
>JBQTJF010000052.1:0-6318 GCA_052387375.1 Betaproteobacteria bacterium | reverse complement strand
CGCGGGGCGGATGCGATCGGAGATGCCCAGCTCCTTGCCCAGGAGGTTCGCCTCCTCCAGGTAATGCGCGAGCACGAGGCGCGCCTGCTGCGCGAACGCCGAGCGCAGCACCGCCGCGGTGACGTTGGGGTTGCCGTCGCGGTCGCCGCCGATCCAAGTGCCCACGGTGAGGAAGGGCGGCAGCTCGGGTGGCTCGGCAAGCGCGTAGCGCTCCTTCAGCGCCTGCTCGAACTGCGCGTAGAGGCGCGGCAGCTCGGCGAGGAAAGTGAGGCGGAAGTAGCCGATGCCGTTCGCCACCTCGTCGGCCACGGCGAGCCGCGTGCCGCGCAGCATCGCCGTGAGCCACAAGCGCAGCACCTCGGAGTGGATCGCTTCGTCGCGCTCCGCGCTCTGCGGCTGCGCGAGCAGCCGCGCGATCTCGCGCTCGGTGTCGAGGATGCTCTGGCGCTGCACCTCCGTGGGGTGCGCCGTCAGCACCGGGCTCACGCGCGCGCGGGCAAACCACGCCAGCAGCTGCGCCACGCCGACGCGAGCCTCGCGCACCTTGTCGAGCGCATGGCCGAGGCTGCCCGGACGGCGCGGCGAGCCCGCGGCGGCGTAGGCGCGGCGCCGGCGATGCTGCTGCTCGTCCTCGGCGATGTTGAGGAGATGCGAGAAGAAGCTGAAGGCGCGCACCACGTGCAGCGTCTGCTCCGGGTCGAGCGCGTTGAGCTGCGCCTCGAGCTCGGCCCTGCCCTCGGCCTCGCGGCGGAAGCGCACCGCGGTCTGGCGGATGGTCTCGATGCGCTCGAGCATCTCCGGCCCGACCTGCTCGCGGATCACCTCGCCGAGCAGCCGGCCGAGGAGGCGCCGGTCCTCGCGGAGGAGATGCTCCTTCTGGTCTTCCACTTTTTGATTTTAGGCGTAGGATGGGTCGCTCGAACCGAAAGGAGGTGCGTATGTGCTTCGAGTTCGAGCAGGAGTATCTGCGGCAGCGCGCCGAGGAGGCGCGCAGGGAAGCCGAGAGGCAGAAGGAGCGCGCGGCACCCAAGCCGGCGCCCGAGAGGGACAAGGACGTCAAGCAGCCGGATCCCGTACCGGCCTAAAGAAAAACCCCGCCTAGGCGTCGCCTAGGCTGGGTTTTCGTTATGGGGTCAGAGCAATTCCGTCGAGTGCAACGAATTTGCTCTGACCCCGTTTATTGTTGTCCTGCTACGGATTCCTTCCAGATGACGGCGTCGTCGACGGCGTAGATCATGCAGTTGCCCTTGGCGACGGTGCCGCACTGGCGCACCGCGGCGTCGCGCGCGTTCTCGACGCCGCCGGCGAAGCCACAGCGGCCGTCGTCGCTCACCGCGTAGGCGCGCGGGCCGGGAGACTCGAGGAAGGCGCGGTAGAGGTTGCGGCAGGCGTCGGTCTTCACGTTCGGCAGGCGGTCGACCGCGAGCAGCGTGGCGCGCGCGGGCTCGTCGGCGTCCATGCGCGCGAACTGCACGCCGTGCTTGCCGAGGAAGCGCTCCACCGTCGGCAGCCAGTAGCGCACGCCGAGCGTGCTGCCGAAGAGGTAGTGCCCGTCGGTGCCGAAGGCCGGCTGCAGCACGTACTCGGCCGGCGCGCCGCCGGCGCTGAAGCGCTCGAACCACATGCGCGTCGTCTGCGGGTTGAAGAAGCGGTCGTTCTCGGCGTAGTGGAAGAGCACCGGCACCCTCACCGCCTTGCCGATGCGGTCGAGCACCTTCGCGACCGGCTCGACCGCGCAGGGCACGCCGGGCGAGCCGACCGGGTCGCCGCCGCGGCCGGCGGCGAAGCCGAGCACCGCGGTGAGGCCCTGCGGCGAGCGCGTGCCGGCGGTGTAGAGGGCCACCATCGCGCCGGCCGACTGGCCGGCGAGGATCATGCGCGTGCCGTCCACGTACGCGAGCGTGCGCGCGTAGTCGTAGGCGGCCATCACGTCGTCGGCGGCGTTGTTCTCGGCGCGGACGTAGTCGGGCCGCGCGCAGGAGCCGGGGTCCTCGGCCATCTCGCCGCCGGTCTCGCCGAAGCCGCGGCGCAGCGGCATCACCACCACGTAGCCGCGCCGGGCGAACACGGCCGCGGCGCCGATCAGCAGATCCGCGGACTCCCTGGCGCGCTCGCGCGCCGAGGCGGAGACGCCGTGGTTGAGCACCACGGCGCCGAACGGCCCCGCGCCTTCCGGCCGCAGGATGGTCGCGGCGATGGCGTAGCGCCCGTCGCCGGCCGGGATCTTCACCTTCTCTTCGATCAGGCGCGGCCCGATCGCCTTCTCGTCCTGGGCAACCGCGCCGGAGCCGAGCGCGCCGAGCAGGAACGCGGCGCACAGAGTCGCCGCTCGCAGTGCTTCGCGTCCTCCCTTCACCTGCGCCCCTCCATCAACTTAGAACGTGACGAAGTGTAGCGAGAGTCGCGACACAGGACTAGCGCAAATTTTGTGGTGGTTTCGGTATTCGGACCACGGCGCGTCGGGGACGGGCGTCACCACATCGCGCGCAGCGTAGCTGCAATTTTTACAACGGGCGCGTCGTCGAAAGCGCACTGCTCCAGGCACGACATCACCGCCTCCGTGACAAAGCGCGAGCGCGCGCCGTAGACATGGCGGTCCCCCGTGCGCGACTGCTGCGTGACGTAGTACTTGAGCGGCGCGACGAGGTCGAGCTCGCTCTTCGCGCGCGTCATCGCCACGTAGAGGAGGCGGCGCTCCTCCTCGACGAGCTCGGCGCGGCCGGTGGCGAACTCGCTCGGAAAGCTGCCGTCGGCGACGTTGAGCACGAACACGGCGTCCCATTCCTGGCCCTTCGCCGAGTGCACCGTGGAGAGCACTAGGTAGTCCTCGTCGAGGCGCGGCGGCCCGGCGAGATCACCGGTGGCAGTGGGAGGATCGAGCGCGAGCTCGCTCAGAAATTCTTCACGTGAAGAATAGTTCCCGGAAATTCTTTCCAGCTGAAGAAGATCACCTGCCCGCACCTGCGCCTGCTCGTAGAGGCGCTCGAGGTGCGGCTCGTACCACTCGCGCACGCGCGCGACCTGGCCGGCCCATGGGGTTTCCGGATTGAAGAGATCTTTCATCAGGTGGACGAAGTCGGGATCCGCATCCTCCCACCTGCTGAAAAGCTTCTCGGCCTTCGCCGGCCCCACGCCGGGCAGGAGCTGCAGCGCGCGCCAGGCGGCGACGCGGTTCTTCGGGTTGTCGGCCCAGCGCAGGACGGCGAGCATGTCCTTCACGTGCGCCGCCTCGAGGAACTTCAGGCCGCCGTACTTCACGTAGGGGATGATGCGCCGCACGAGCTCGAGCTCCAGCACGTCGCTGTGGTGCGAGCTGCGGAAGAGCACCGCCTGGCGCTTGAGCGCGACGCCGCGCTCGCGCGCTTCGAGCACGCGGCCGACCACGTAGCTCGCCTGCGCCTGGTCGTCGGCGACGGTAACGTAGCGGGGCTTGCCGCCCTGCGGCTTCACCGCGCGCAGCGACTTGCCGATGAGGGCGTTGGCGGCATCCAGGATCGCTTGCGTGGAACGGTAGTTCTCTTGAAGCTCCACGCAAGAAGATCTCTTTGCAAAGAACAAGATGTTTTCTACGCTCGCGCCGCGAAACGAGTAGATCGCCTGCGCGTCGTCGCCCACCACGGTGACGCCCTCGCCGCCGGGCTTGAGGCGCTCGAGGATGCCGGCCTGCAGGCGGTTGGTGT
Source organism: Betaproteobacteria bacterium (assembly GCA_052387375.1). Lineage (GTDB taxonomy): Bacteria > Pseudomonadota > Gammaproteobacteria > Burkholderiales > SG8-39 > SCGC-AG-212-J23. The sequence continues at coordinate 2,638 of JBQTJF010000052.1, read as the reverse complement.
CCTGGTACTCGTCGACAAGGATGTGCGCGAAGGCGCCGCCGATGTCGCGCGACAGGCGCTCGTCGGCCAGCATCTCGTGCCAGTAGAGCAGCAGGTCGTCGTAGTCGAGCGCCTGGCTCGCGAGCTTGCGCTCGACGTAGGCGCGGTAGAGCGCCTGCAGCTCCCCTTCCCATTCCAGGCACCAGGGAAACACGAGCTCCAGGGAAGCTCGCAAATTCTGCTTCGCGTTCACTACGTGCGAATAGATGGCAAGGCAGGTGTCCTTGCGCGGGAAGCGCCGCTCGGCCTTGGAGTAGCCGAGCTCGTGGCGCGCCACGTCCATCAGGTCGGCGGCGTCGGCGCGGTCGAGGACGCTGAAGCTCGGCTCGAGCCCGAGGCGCGCGCTGTGGATGCGCAGCAGCCGGTTGGCGATCGAGTGGAAGGTGCCCGACCAGGGCAGGCGCACGTCGGCACTCATTTTGGTTGCCATGGCGGCGTCGACGACCCGCCGCGCGCGGCGCGTCATTTCCACCGCGGCGCGGCGACTAAACGTTAGCAGGAGGATTCTTTCCGGGGCACAGCCGCCGAGGATGAGATGCGCCACCCGATGCGCGAGCGTGTTGGTCTTGCCGGTACCGGCGCCGGCGAGGATGAGCAGCGGCCCGCTGCCGAAGCAGGCCGCCTCTCTCTGCCGCGGGTTAAGCTTTTCGAGTTGTTCTATCGCCCCCACGGGCGGGACTATAGGCGATTACTGTATATTCATCCAGTCACAGATGGCTAAGGTGAGGCGAACGATCCGGCTCGCGCCCGAGCTTGCTCGGTATGTCGCCCTCGAGGCGAAGGCCGGCGGCGCGTCCGAGAGCGAGGTGATTGAGAGGGCGTTGCGGTTGCATCAACTGCGGCGCATCCAGCGATATTGGAGCGGCGTCGCCAAAGCGCTGGGCATACTCACAGAGCTGGATCTTAGGCGGTACCTTCGCCGCTGATTGCCTTGTACCTTACCCCTCGGTGCCGGTTTCACGAAAAAACGTGGTCTGTCCCTGATTTCGGGCTACCTTCGGGGGCTGACATGGACCTGACTGGCCTTTCGCCCGAGAGACTGAGGGGCATCCGCCGCGGCATCGAGAAGGAGAGCCTGCGCGTGCGCCCGGACGGCTCGCTCTCGCAGGCGCCGCACCCGGCGGCGCTCGGCGCGGCGCTCACGCATCCGCACATCACCACCGACTTCAGCGAGTCGCAGCTCGAGCTCATCACCTCGCCGCAGCAGTCGATCGATGCCTGCCTCGAGGAGCTCGAGCACATCCACCAGGTCGTCGACCGCCACATCGGCGAGGAGCTGCTGTGGGCGGCCTCCATGCCCTGCGGCCTGCCCGCGGACAACCAGATCCCGATCGGCCGCTACGGCACCTCGAACGTCGGGCGCGCCAAGACCGTGTACCGCATCGGCCTTGCGCACCGCTACGGGCGGCGCATGCAGGCGATCTCGGGCATCCACTACAACTTCTCGCTGCCCGGCGTGTCGAGCGAGGCGTACTTCGCGCTGATCCGCAACTTCCGCCGCCACTCGTGGCTGCCCATCTACCTCTTCGGCGCTTCGCCCGCGACCTGCACGAGCTTCGTCGCCGGCCGCAAGCACCCGCTCGCCGAGCTCGCCCCCGGCACCTTCTACGCCCCGCACGCCACCTCGCTGCGCATGGGGCCGCTCGGCTACCAGAGCGATGCGCAGGCCTCCCTGTGCGTGAGCTACAACAGCCTGCAGAGCTACACCGCCTCGCTCTACGACGCGCTGACCAGGCCCTACCCGGCCTACGAAAAGATCGGCCTCATGGCACAAGGCGGCAACGGCGACGACTACCGGCAGCTCGCCACCAGCCTGCTGCAGATCGAGAACGAGTTCTACGGCACCATCCGCCCGAAGCGGCGCATCAGGCGCGGCGAGCGCCCGCTGCACGCGCTGCGCGAGCGCGGCGTCGAGTACGTCGAGGTGCGGCTCATGGACCTCGACCCCTTCGTCCCGGTCGGCATCACCGCGGCCACGATGCGCTTCCTCGACGTCTTCCTGCTGCACTGCCTGGCGAGCGCGAGCCCGCAGGACACGCCGCAGGAAATCGGCGAGATCGGCCGCAACCAGCACGCGGTGGCGTTAAGGGGAAGGGAGCAGGGATTAAGGCTGGAAAAGAAGAACGAGAAAATCGAATTGAAAGAACGGGGCGCCGCCATCCTGCGGGAATGCGAGCCGATCGCCGCGGCGCTCGACAAGGCGCACGGGGGCGCCGCGGCCTACCGCGACGCGCTGGCCGAGGCCGCGGCGCGGCTGGCCGACCCCGGGGCCGCGCCCTCGGCGCGCGTGCTGCACGCCATGGCGCGCAACCACGACAACTCCTTCGTGCGCTTCGTGCTGATCGAGTCGACGCTGCACAAGGGCACGCTGAAGAGCCGCGCGCTGCCGCGCGAGGTCGCCGAGCGCTTCTCGCGCCTCGCCGCCGAGTCGCTCGAGAAGCAGCGCGAGGTCGAGGCCGCCGACAGCGTCGACTTCGAGACCTTCCGCCGCCAGTACCTGTCGCACGAGCTGCTGACGGTATAGCGGGTCTGGGCGGACTATCGCGGCGGCGCCGCGCGGGGGTGAAGATAGGGCATGAAGCTGAAACACCTGCTCGCC
>JBQTJF010000051.1:0-6401 GCA_052387375.1 Betaproteobacteria bacterium | reverse complement strand
GCGTCCAGGGCGTCTGGGTGCACGAGCCGGGTTGCGCACGCATGTTCAACGTGATTTCGATCAAGCAGGCCTACGCCGGCCACGCCAAGCAGGCGGGCATGCTCGCCGCGAGCTGCCAGTCGGGCTCTTACCTCGGGCGCTTCGTGGTGGTGGTGGACGACGACGTCGACCCGACCAAGCTCGACGAAGTGATCTGGGCGATGTGCACGCGCTGCGATCCGGCCGAGGACATCGATTTCATCCGCCGCCACTGGAGCGGGCCGCTCGATCCGCGGGTGCCGAAGGGCGTCACCTGGAACTCGCGCGCCGTCATCGACGCCTGCCGGCCGTTCGAGATGCTGCAGGATTTCCCCCCGGTGGTGCGCTCGAGCGCGCAGCTTCGGGCGCGCGTGCAGGCGAAGTTCGGGCAGTTCCTAGGGCAGTTCCTCTCGGCGCTGGAGGGTTGAGCGCCTGGACACTTATAATGGACCAGTGCAAGGCATGCCCCGGCGCAACAACGTCACGACCCGAGTCATTCGTCCGGGCGACCCGCTTGCCGATGAGCCTCGCTGGGAAGGTTCGAATGCAGCCCAGAGGATGGACCTGGTATGGGAACTGACTCTGCAATGCCTGGCGTGGGGAGACAGCGGACGGCGTGAGCCCCGACTTCAGAGATCTGTTGTCCGCATTCAACGCGCAAGGCGTTGAGTACCTCGTCGTCGGCGCGCACGCGCTCGCCGCTCACGGCCACGTCCGCGCCACCGGAGACCTCGATATCTGGATCCGCCCGGACGCGCAAAACGCCCCCCGGGTCATAGCGGCGCTGCGCGCCTTCGGCGCGCCTTTGCAGGACCTTCGGGAGTCCGACCTGACGCTGCCGGGGCTGGTATTCCAGATCGGCGTTGCGCCGCTGCGCATCGACATCCTTACCGCCATCGACGCCGTGCAGTTCGACGAGGCATGGACCGACCGGGTCAGCGCCACGTTCGCCGGTGAGAAGGTCGCGGTGCTCTCGGCCAATCACCTCATGAGGAACAAGCGCGCCGTAGGCCGCACGCAGGACCTCGCCGACCTGGAGTGGCTCGAGAAGCACCGCAAGAAATAGCGCCGCCCATCGACATTCACTATCTCAACCACGGCGACGTGCAGGCGCTCGCCATGACCGACGCCGAGATCCTCGCGGCGGTGGAGGAGGGGCTGCGCGCGCAAGGCCGCGGCGAGACGACCATCGAGCCGCGCATGCACCTCGTGCCGGAGAAGGACTATCCCGGGCACTTCAACGTGCTGCGCGGCTACATCCGTCCGCTCGGCCTCGCGGGCGTGAAGGTGGTCGGCGACTACTACCGCAACTACGAGGTGGGCCTCCCGTCCGAATTAGCACTACTAAGTTTATTTGATCCAAAAACGGGAGCGCCAGTGGCGGTCATCGACGCCTCCGACATCACCGACATGCGCACCGGCGCGGTCACCGCCATCGGCGCCAAGCACCTCGCGCGCAAGGACGCCAAGGTGCTCGGCCATATCGGCGCGCGCGGCACGTCGTACTGGAACGTACGGCTCCTCGACTCGATCTTTCATTTCGAGGAGATCCGGGTCCACTCGCGCCGGCCGGAGAGCCGAGAGGCTTTTGCAGCGAAACTCAAAGGCGACCTCGGCAAAGATGTTCGTGTGATGCCCGATTGGGAGGGCACCGTCCGTCAGGCCGACATCGTCGTCGAAGCCTCCCGCCTGGAGAAGCCGCAGCCGCTGCTCAAAACGGAGTGGATCAAGAAAGGCGCCTGCGTCATCCCCTACGGAACGATGAGCGCGGTCGAGCTGTCGCTCACCGACATCATGGACAAGATGGTCATGGACGACTGGGGGCAGGCGAAGGCGGGACCGTTCGGCGCGCTGCGGGCGCACGTTGATGCCGGTCTTCTTGCAAGAGAGATCCTTCATGCAGAACTGGGCGAGATCGTCGCTGGCCTGAAGCCCGGGCGGGAGAGCGACGACGAGACGAACCTCTTCTGGCACCGCGGGCTCTCGCTTTCCGACATCGCGCTCGGCGCGGCGATGCTCGACAAGGCGAAGCGCATGGGCATCGGCGCGCGGTTGCGCTACCGATGATCGTCAACGCAAGGATGTACTCCGCCACGCCGCAGGCCAGGCAGGCGTGGAAGGCGCTCTTCAGGGAGGTACTGGAGCGCGCCGGGCTCCGCTGGGAGATCGTCGACCACGACGCGCCGGCGCCGCTGTCGGCGCTGTGGGCACGCGCCGACCTCGGCTGCGCCATGATGTGCGGCCTGCCGTACTCGCAGCGCCGCCCGCGGCCGGCGCTCGTCGCGGCGCCGCTTCCCTCGCCCGCGCGCTACGGCGGACAGCCCCGCTACTTCACCGACATCGCCGTGCGCGCCGATGCGCCTTACCAGCGGCTCGAGGACACCTTCGGCGGCGTGGTCGGCTTCACGCTGCCTGACTCGATGTCGGGCTACGTCGCCCTGCGCCGGCACCTCGCTGCCTACGGAGCCAATCCCTACAAGAAGGCGGTGAGCGGGCTCCTGAATGCGCGGCAGGTGATCGAGGCGCTCGACGAGCGCCGCATCGACGTCGGGCCGCTCGACAGTTACTACTACGATCTTTTGCAGGCCGGAGACCCCGTCTTCGCTTCGAAAGTCAGAGTGATCGGCTCCACCGCAGCCGCGCCCATTCCGCCTCTGGTGGCAACCGCGGAGCTCGACGAAAACACGCTGGAGCGCCTGCGCTCGGCCTTGCTCGCCGTGGGCGAGCGCGAAGAGCTGCTGCTCAAGGGCTTTGCCGTGCCGGCGCCCTCGGACTACGATCAACTCCAACCCTGGACCGGAAAGGACCTTCCATGAGGAAAGTTGTAGCCGCAATGCTCATCGCGCTCGCGCCGTCGCTTGCCGCCGCGCAGGCCTATCCCGCGAAGGCGGTGCACATCATCAATCCCTTCACTGCCGGCGGGCCGGTGGACCTGCTGGCGCGCGCCGTGGGGCAGAAGCTGCACGAAACCTGGGGCCAGCCGGTGGTGGTCGAAACTCGCGCCGGTGCGGCGGGCAACATCGGCATCGAGTACGTGGCGCGCCAGCCCGCCGACGGCTACACGCTGCTCGTCATGCCCACGGGCAACGCCGTGGTGAACCCGCACATCTACCCCAAGCTGCCCTACGACCCGCTGAAGGACTTCGCGCCGGTCACGCTGCTCGCCACGGTGGAGAACGTCCTGGTGGTGCACCCGAGCGTCAAGGCGGGCTCGGTGCAGGAGCTGATCGCCCTCGCCAGGGCGAACCCCGGCAAGCTCAGCTTCCCCTCGCCCGGCGTCGGCAGCCAGGCGCATGTCGCGGGCGAGATGCTGCAGTCGATGGCCAACGTGAAGATGCTGCACGTTCCCTACAAGGGCATGGCGCCGGCGATGAACGACCTGCTCGGCGGGCAGGTGAGCTTCATGTTCCTGTCGATTTCCTCGGCGCTGAAGCAGGTCGAAGCCGGCAAGCTGCGCGCGCTCGGCGTCGCGAGCCTCCAGCGCTCGAGCGCCGCGCCCAACCTGCCCACCGTGGCGGAGCAGGGCCTGCCGGGCTTCGAGGCCGTCTCCTGGTACGCGCTCATGGCGCCCACCGGCACGCCGAAGGAGGTCGTCGACAAGATCGCCGCCGACTCCGCGCGCGCGCTCAAGGCCCCGGACGTGCGCGACCGGCTAGTCGGCTTGGGGGCGAACCCGGTGGGGAACACGCCAGCCGAGCTCGGCCAGATGCTCAAGAAGGAGCACGCCTTCTGGGGCGACTTCATCCGCAAGGCGGGGATCAAGGCGGAGTAAGCCCAAAAACAGGGACAGACCACGTTTTCCCTGGTAGGGGCTGGAACCGGGCTCTGCGATGCCAAAATGGGTACGATCGTACCCATTTTGCATCGACCCCTCACCGCCGGCAGGCGGGTGGTCGCCCGAGTCAACGAGGCGAGCGGCCTTGGTTGCCGTGGAGTTTTCCCTGGTCGCGTGGCTCGCCCAGAACTTTCAACGCGCCGAAACCGTCCTGGTCGTGCTCGCGTTCATTGCGGTCGTCTGCACCACCGCTGCTATCATTGGCGTAAATCACGCGGCATATAAGCGCATCGCGGAGTTGGAGAACCTCTAAATGCCCTGGATCGTCGTCGCAGCCGTTGTTGTCTTCATCGGTGGCATGCTCTTTGTCGCCTATGAAGCTAGCAGCGCGGGGCCCAAGTAGCCCTAGCAGAACGGCCACGCGGACGAGCGTGGCAAGCGCCGTGCCTCATCGACTGCCGCCGCGTACGCGCGTCGGTGAGCCGTGGACCTCAGGCTTCGCGGAAGGTATGAGCGAGAGAATCAAGTACACGGATGAGCCGCTCGGGGACGCGTCGATTTCTTCAAGGACGAGGCCCGCAAGCACAATACGCAGTACCAGCGGATGATCCGCCGGCTTCTCGATGCCTACGCGGAGCATCACGCGAAGCAACGTCCAGCCACGCGCTCAACGCGGACGCGTCAGAAGGCATCGCGCGCCGATTCAAGAAGAACGTAGGCTGCCGCGGAAATGCGTCGCGCTGCCATCGAGGGAGCGGCCTCGACACCGTGATCCTCAAAGGACGCTTCAAGAAGGCGCTTCAGAAGAAGGCGCGCCGGGGATTCAGTGGTTACCCGGTTGCCACGGTGGCGGTCTATGGCAGGGACGACAAGGTGGCGACGAAGACGAGTGTCGCAATCATCGCCGGCGAGGACCAGGACCCTGTCGCGCTCGAGCGCTGGTTCTCTGACAAGGGCGACGTGAGGCAGGATTACGCGATCCAGCAGCAGATTCTCGAATTCATCAAGCGCCACGGCGCCAAATCTGTCGTCTTGACGGATCGCATCATCGGCTGCCCTCATGAATGAATGACTCGCAAGGCCATCGGTGGCCGGCCTGGCTGCTCTGGTCATAGCCATCGTGGTGGTCGCGCTCGAGGCCGGCGCGCGCGGGCACAGGTGACGGACGCGCGCGCGAGCGCCGTGCGTCACAACCACGGGGGACGGTCGTGCTGCATCCGAGCCAGTTTCAAGTGAACGAGGCCTGGATCGCCTTCAAGCTGAACGATGTGCCGATTCAGACCGAGCACGAGGGTTCGTTCAACTGCATCGGGCTCATGGATGCGGCGAGCTGCTTCATTCTGGGAACGATCCTTGTACCTGCGCACGAGTCGGAGCCGTCCAAGCCGGAGGTGCGGCGCCTGCTCAAGGCCGCCCGGGCGCACAAGAAGGAGCTTCCGGCTACGCTTTTCGTGCCGAACGGCCAGTTTCAAGCCAACCTGCCCGCCGAGGCGAAGCGGCAAGGCATTTCCGTCGTTTCCGTGCATGAAAGCCAACTGCTGGTCTTCATCGGAGAGGCGCGGCGAAGTTTCAGGAAGCACCTTCAAAGCGGGAGCGCCGGGTGAAGCGGCCTAGCCTGACACGCGACCTGCGAGGATCACCGGCCCGGTCGGCTTTCCGGTCGGTGAGCCGCCTGCCGGCTCGGTGCTCACCGCGAGCGTGCCGCCCGCGCGCAGCCTGCTCGCTTGCGCAGCCGGCACGGTGAACCGCGCATCGAGGCTGCCCAGCACGGCGAGCGAGATCGGATCGCCGCCTTCGGCCGGAATCAGCCACAGCTCATAGCTCTGCGCCCGACTGGCGATGACCGGGCGCGTCGCCTTCAATACCAAAGTGCGCCCGTCAGGCGAGCGGTGGGCAGTGACGCGAACGGTTTCGTCCTTGCCCGCGAGCTGCGCGATCTCTACTACCGCGGGTTCCTGGCGCACGAGCTGCACGCCGAGCGCAATCGCGAGCGCGATGGTGGTCGCGGCGGCCCAGGCCATCCAGAAACCGGCGCGGCGGTGCCAGGGCGCGCGATAGCGCTCGAGCCCGAGCTCGCGCTCGAGCCGCTGCCAGACGCGCCGCGCGGGCTGCATCTCGATCATGCTCGAGTACCTCGGCGCCATGCTCTGCCAGTGGCGCAGGCGCAGCGCCACGCGCGGCTCGTCGCGCAGCGCGCGCTCGAAGCGCCGGCGCGCGGCACCGCGCAGCGTGCCGACGAGGTATTCGCCGCACAGGGCGTCGAGAGCCGCATGGTCCTCCAGCTTCATCTCGCCGCCGCCATGCAGCTCTCCACGCACTGCCGGAGGTTGGCCATGCCCCGGCGCACCCAGGTCTTGACGGTGCCGAGCGGCTTTTGCAGCCGCTGCGCGAGCTCGTTGTGGCTCAGGCCATGTTGATAGGCGAGCACCAGCGCCTGGCGCTCCACCGCCTGCAGCCGCGCGAGGCAGTCGCGCAGCCATTGCGTGCTTCGCCGTCGATCCTCGAGCTCGTCGGCGCCTTCGGCCCAGTCGAACAACCGGTCCAGCTCGTCGTCTTCCCCGGCATGGAGGAATTGGACGCGCGACACGTCATGGCTCGCGCGCAGGTC
>JBQTJF010000050.1:0-3364 GCA_052387375.1 Betaproteobacteria bacterium | reverse complement strand
CGGCCTGCCCGCTACGGCTTTGACCGGGCCGGACTTGCACCGGCTGGATCCCAACAAAGGGTTTCACTGACTCATCTCAGATCCTCCCTTCCTGCGCTTTTCACAGCGCGATGACCCCGATTTCTAGCGATAGCGGGAAGCCGCACCCGCGAGCGACGCGGCGACGCGGGAGCGAAGGCTTGCCGGCGCGAGCACTTCCACGTCGGCGCCGAACTTCAGGATCTCCATCAGCAGCTCGCGGTCCTCGCTGTAGGGGAGCTCGAGCACGTAGCTGCCGTCCTCCTCGAAGCGCGAGCGCTGCTTCGGGTGCCAGCTTTGCGCCGCGACCCAGCGCGCCGCCTCGGGCGTGAAGCGCAGCGTCGCCCACTCGACCTTCTTGCCGGCGAAGATGCCGTAGCCCGCGCCCAGGTGCGTCGAGCTCGGCGGCGGGGATTTCCCTGGCGCGCGCCTCGCGCAGCTCGGCGGCGCGGATCGCGTCCACCGCGAAGCTGCGCAGGTCCTCGCGCAGGTGGCAGTACGCGTCGACATACCAGTTGTCCTTGTAGTGCACCAGGCGCTGCGGCGAGATCTCGCGCTCGGTCTCGCGGTCGTCCTTGCGGTTGTAGTGGCGGATCCAGAGGCGCTGGCGGGTCAGCACGGCCTTCGCCACGGACGGGAAAAGCGCTTTCCTGGAAGAACGCCGCTCGGGTTGAAAGACCTTAAGGCGCTTCTCGACGTCCTTCCAGGCCGGCTCGCCGCCGAGGATGGCGCGCAGGCGCCCCTGCAGCGGCCCGACGTGCGGCTCGAGCAGGCCCGGCTCGAGCTCGGCGAGCAGCGTGTGCATGGAAAGGAGCGCGTAGGCCTCGTCGGCGGAGAACCACAGCCCCGGCAGCTCGTAGCGCGGCCCCGAGCGCGGTCTGCCGAACCTGTAGCCGTTCGCCTCGCGGTCGTACTCGATCGGCGCGTTGAAGCGCCCGCGCATGTACTCCAGGTCGCGCTTCAAGGTCGCCCTCGAGACCCCGAGGGAGGCGCAAAGGATGGAAAAAGAAACCCCTCTGCGCTCCTTCAGGAGCTGGTCGATCTTGTAGAAGCGCTCTAGCCTATCCATTTACTGCGCTGTCCAGCCGCCGTCGACGAGAAGGCTCGTGCCGGTGACGAGCGAAGCCGCCGGGCTGGCGGCGAAGACCACGGTGCTCGCCACCTCCTCCACGTCCCCTACCCTTCCCGCCGGGATGCGCTCGTGCACCCACTGGCTGAAGCCCGGGCGCTGCAGGAACTCCTTCACCATCGGCGTCTCGACGAAGGTCGGCGCGATGGAGACGACGCGGATGTTGTGCGCGATGAGCTCGAGCGCCATCGCCTTGGTGAGGCCCTCGAGGCCGTGCTTGGTCATGCAGTAGACCGAGCGGTTGACGGCGCCGACGTGGCCCATCTGCGAGGACATGTTGATGATGGCGCCGCCGCGGCGCTTGCGCTCCAGGCGCGCGAGCATCTTCTTCGCCGCCGCCTGGGCGGCGAGGAAGGCCGAGCGCAGGTTGAGCGCCATGATGCTGTCGAGGTGCTCCTCGGTCACGTCGACGAAGGGCTCGGGGACGTTGCTGCCGGCGTTGTTGACCAGCACGTCGAGCACAGGAATCGAGGTAACAAGGCTTGTTACTTCAGTTTGTTTCGTAACGTCACAGACGGCGGCATGCGCACGGTGGCCCGCGGCGCGGATCGCGGCGGCGGCCTGCTCGATCTCGTCCCTGGTGCGCGCGGCGAGCCACACTTCGGCGCCGGCCTGCGCCAGCGCAACCGCGCAGGCGCGGCCGATGCCGCGGCCGGCGCCGGTGACGAGCGCGGTGCGGCCGTCGAGGCGGAAGCGGGAATTGACGTCCATCGGCGCTTGCCGATGTTAACCGCTCGACCCCCCCGGCTCCCCCCGACTGGATCGGGGGTCGCCGCCCCCCTCGTCAGGGGGCAAAAGCAGAAACAAAGAGGCAGCACAACGTTTCGCGCCATGGCGCGCGGCGTCTCGGAGAAGGCGGCGTGGGCGGCGACCGTGGCTTTCTACCGCTCGGGCCTGCGCGAGTGGACGCGCCAGCTCGCCCCCGACTGAGGCACTCGGGGGGTGACGTTGCTGGTGTGCATTTGTGACGCGCTTGCGCTGCAGCATGGTCCGGGGCGGCCAGCTAAAGCTCTCGCCCTGTGACCTTTGCGCTAGAGGCGCCTGACGTTGTTTTGCGAGACTCCGTTCCAGGGGGACGACACGGGAGCGGAGGAAGTCATGGAGTTGTCGAAAGCCGTCGCATCGGCGGCCGTCGTCCTGGCAGTAATGCTGGCTGCGGGATACGCGATCGGGCACCAGGAGCCGGCGCCCGAAGTGGCAAAAGCCGAAACGACAAAAAGCTAGACCCTGAAATGGAAGGCCCCGCACGGGGGCGGGGCCTTGTTGCCTGCTTTCTCAAGCGGGCGGCGCCTTGCGGGCGCCTCATGCATCCGCGGGGAGCTGCCTCCCGCGGCGAGCCCGATCGGACCAGGTATCCCGACAGGTGGCCGGGAATCCCTTGGGGTGCTGCCGTTTTTGCGGCGGCCCTTCGCGGACTCGAGCTCAGGCTACGCCCGCCCCGGGGGGCGCGTCTAGTCGTCCAAACGGTGATTTGTTGTAGGAGCGAAAAGAAAGGCCCCGCGCAAGGCGGGGCCTCGTTCCCGGGCAACCCGGGACGGCGCCTGTAGGAGCGCCGCGATCCGCGGCGGTAACCGCCGCAGCGAGCCAGCGCCGGCCAGGTATCCCGATCGGTCACCGGGATGCAGCAGCGCCAGTTGGGGAGGCGTCGGCCTTTGCGGGCTCGAGTCCAATCTAGCAGCGGCGCGCGCAAGGGGGCTTGATGTGGATCAGGAAAACCCCCCGCTCGCGTGTCGCTATGCGACACGCTCACGACCCCCTTGTCATAGAAGGGGGTCACTTCGCGCCGATGCCGATATTCTGTCCGCCGTATCGCCGCAGGCGCAGGTCGGCCTGCTCCTTGTGGCCCCAGAAGCGCTCGATGGCGCACAGGCGCGAGCAGTATTCGCCCACCTTCACCGCCGCCTCCGGCGTGATCTCCTGGTAGGTGCAGGTCTTGAGGAACTTGCCCACCCACAGGCCGCCGGTGTAGCGCGCCGCGCCGAGCGTCGGCAGCGTGTGGTTGGTGCCGATCACCTTGTCGCCGTAGGAGACGTTGGTCTCCGGGCCGAGGAAGAGCGCGCCGTAATTGCGCATCTTCTCCAGGAAGAACCTCGGGTTCTCGCAAAGCACCTCGACGTGCTCGGCCGCCACGCGATCGGCTTCCTGTACGGCTTCCTCTCTTGAAGAAACCAGGATTATTTCGCCGTAGTCGCGCCAGGCGACGCCGGCGACGTCGGC
>JBQTJF010000049.1:0-14403 GCA_052387375.1 Betaproteobacteria bacterium | reverse complement strand
GCGTCCAGTAGCCGTAGCGCGGCTCGATGGCGCGGCGGCACAGGAGCAGCCGCCCTTCGTGCTCCGGGATGGTCCCCACCACCAGCTTGGGGTTCTGGTAGTGGATCTCGCCGCACTGGTCGCAGACCCAGCGCGGCAGGCTGTCGCCCGGGGGCACGCGCTGCACCACCCCGGCGCCGCAGTTAGCGCAGAACTTCATCCGGCAGCTGGGCGAGCGACGCCAACTGGGCATCGGGTACGAAGCCGAGGCGGTCGGTCGGGGCGCCGCTGCGATTGATCCAGTACACCTTGAAGCCGTACGACTTGGCGCCGAGCGCGTCCCAGCAGTTGGACGAGACGAAGCCGATGGCCTCCTTGCCGACGCGCAGATGCTTCACCGCGAGCTCGTAGACCTGCCGCGCCGGCTTGTACACGTGCAGCGGGTCGACGCTGAGCACGGCGTCGAAGTGCAGACCCGAGTTGCGCACGAGCGGCGCGAGGAGGTCGGGCGAGCCGTTGGACAGGATGGCCTTTTTCATGTGCAGCCGCGCGAGCGCCGCCGGCACTTCCGGGAACAGCTCGAGCGCGAGGTACTCGTCCATCAGCGCTTCGGCGTGGGCGCCCAGCTCGAGCCCGAGCGCTTCGCATGCATAGGCGAGCGCCTCGCGCGTCACCGTGGAGAAGGGCACGTAGCGCTGCATCAGGCTGCGCTGCCAGGTGTACTCGAGCTGCTTGGTGCGCCAGAGCTGCGAGAGCTGCGCGCCCTTGCCGGGAAAACACGATTCGCAGCGCCGCGTCACCGAGTGAACGTCGAACAGCGTTCCGTACGCGTCGAACACCAGCGCTTCGACCCTCATGTAAACTGGATTAGACCATGCTCGACCGCTACGCCGAGCTCTACCGCGGCTTCCGCTGGAGCGTGCCGCGGCGCTACAACATGGCCGCGGCCTGCTGCGGGCAATGGGCGGCCGATCGCAATCGCTTCGCCCTCTACTGGGAGGACGAATCGGGTGCGCAGGCCGCGTACTCGTTCTGGGACATCCAGATGGCGGCCAACCGGCTGTCGAACGCGCTTGCCGCCCTCGGCGTCGGGCGCGGCGACCGGGTGGCGATCATCCTGCCGCAGCGGCCCGAGACGGCGATCGCCTACATCGCCATCTTCCAGATGGGCGCCATCGCGCTGCCGCTCTCGCACCTCTTCGGCCCCGATGCGCTCGAGTACCGGCTAGACCACGCCGAGGCGAGCGTGGCCCTCGTCGAGCCCACGACCCTGCCGAATCTCTGGGCAGTGAGGGAAAAACTGGGTTCTCTCAGGCATGTCATCGGCGTCGGCGGGGCACGCGAGAAGGGGGTGCTCGATTATCAGGACCTTCTTTCCCGGGCCAGTTCGAGGTTCGCCCGCATCGATACGCTCGCGGAGGACCCCTCGCTCATCATCTACACGAGCGGCACCACCGGGCCGCCCAAGGGCGCGCTCAAGGCGCACCGCGTGATGCTCGGCAACGTGCCGGGCTTCGTCCACTCGCACGACTTCTTCCCGCAGCCCGGCGACATGTTCTGGTCGCCCGCCGACTGGGCCTGGACCGGGGGGCTCATGGACGCGCTGCTGCCGGCATGGCTGTTCGGCGTGCCGATCCTCGGCTACCGCGGCCGCTTCGACGCGGAGAAGGCCTACTACCTCCTCGAGAAGTACGGCATCCGCAATTCCTTCCTTTTCCCGACGGCGTTGAAGCTGATGATGAAGGCCGAGCCTGCTCCTTCGAAAAAGTATTCCCTGAATCTGAGAAGCGTGATGAGCGCGGGCGAATCGGTGGGCGTCACGGTGATCGAATGGGCGCGCGAGCAGCTCGGCGTCACCATCAACGAGATGTTCGGCCAGACCGAGATCAACTACGTGGTCGGCAACTGCCAGGCGGCCTGGCCGGTGAAGCCCGGCTCGATCGGCCGCCCGTACCCCGGGCATCGGGTCGCGGTGATCGACGACAAGGGCAATGAAGTCCCGCGCGGCCAGCTCGGCGAGATCGCCGTCGACAGAAGAGGCGATCCCGTCTTCTTCCTCGAGTACTGGAAGAACCCGCAAGCGACGAAGGAGAAGTTCATCGGCGACTGGGGCTGCACCGGCGACCAGGGGAAGATGGACGAGCAGGGCTACCTCTGGTACCAGGGGCGCTCCGACGACGTCATCAAGAGCGCCGGCTACCGCATCGGCCCGGCCGAGATCGAGAGCTGCCTGGTGAAGCACCCGGCGGTGGCCAATGCCGCGGTGATCGGCAAGCCCGACGCCACGCGCGGCGCCATCGTCAAGGCTTTCGTCGTTCTGCAACCAGGACATTCCCCTTCGCCGGGATTGATCGAGCAGATCCAGGACCATGTGCGCGGCCGGCTCGCGCCCTACGAGTATCCGCGCGAGATCGAGTTCATCGACGCGCTGCCCATGACCACGACGGGCAAGGTGCAGCGCAAGGAGCTGCGCAAGCTCGAGGAAGCGAAGCTCGGCAAGGCGTGAAGCGCATCCTGCTCGTCGGGGCCGGTCATGCCCATTGCGTCGTACTTCGCTCTCTTGTCGAGGATCCTTTATACGGCGCGCGGGTGGCGCTCGTCAGCCCGGCGGCGAAGCAGCTCTACTCGGGAATGCTGCCCGGCGTGGTGGCCGGCCTCTACCGCCGGCACCAGGCCGAGGTCGACGTGGCGCGCCTCGCCGAGGCGGCCTACGCCGAGTTCATCGAGGGCACGGTGGTCTCGCTCGACGCCGCGCAGCGCGTCGCCACGCTCGCCGACGGCACCGAGCTCGCCTACGAGTTCGCCTCGGTCAACGCCGGCTCGCTCATGGACCTCTCGCTGCCTGGCGCGGCGCAGCATGCGCTGCGCGTCAAGCCCTTCGAGGCCTTCGTGCGCGACGTGCGCTTCCCGCCGCGCGTGGCGCTCGTCGGCGGCGGCGCCGCCGGCGCCGAGCTGGCGATGGCCTTCCGCCACCGGGGCTCCGCGGTGACGCTTTTCTCCGATAAGCTCGCCTTCAACGGAAAATTTCAGGGACTTGTTACCGCTGCAATGCGAGAGCGGGGCGTCGACTACCGCCCGGGCATGGCGGCGACCGCGATCGCGGCCGGGCCGGTGGTGGTGGCGGGCAGCGCGCGCCAGGAGTTCGACCTGGTGGTCATGACCACCGGCGCGGTGGCGCAGCCGTGGCTCGCGGCGAGCGGCCTGGAGACCGACGCGCGCGGCTTCCTCCTCGTCGACGCCGAGCTGCGCGCCTCGAACGGCGAGGTATTCGCCGCCGGCGACTGCGCGAGCCTGCGCGGCGACGGCCACCCGAAGTCGGGCCTGTACTCGGTGCGCCACGGCGAGATGCTCGCTCTGAATCTGAGGAAGCTGGTCGAGGAGAAACCTTTAAGGCCTTATCGCCCGCAGAAGCGCGGCCTGGTGCTGCTCTCCTGCGGCGATCGCTACGCGGTGGCGGGGCGGGGCGGCTGGGCGGCCGAGGGGCGCTGGGTGTGGCGCTGGAAGGACTGGATCGACCGGCGCTGGGTGAGGGGCCTCGCCGTCTAGTATCATGACGCCTCCTTGGAGGAGGAGATCATGAGAAAGCTCATCGCAGGCATCCTGGCGTCCATCCTGCCGTTCGCCGCGCTCGCCGCGTATCCCGAGCGGCCGATCAAGCTGATCGTGCCCTGGGCGGCGGGGGGCGACACCGACAACATTTTCCGCCCGTTCGCGCCGCTCCTGCAGAAGCACCTGGGCGGTCAGACCGTGGTGATCGCCAACGTCGGCGGCGCGTCGGGCACCAAGGGCGCGCGCGAGGCGAAGGAGTCGCCGCCCGACGGCTACACGCTCTATGCGGTGCACGACTACATCCACTCCACCTACTATGCCGGCGTTGCCGACGTGCAGTACAGCGACTTCGAGCCGATCTGCCTCATTTCCTCGACCGCCTCGGTGCTCACCGCCAGCCCGAAGACGCCGTGGAACAGCTGGAAGGAGTTCCTCGCCGACGCGAAGAAGCGCCCGGGCGAGATCACCGTGGGCGCGACCCTCGCCTCGACCAGCCACTTCTTCCCGGCGCTCATCGAGCAGGCCGCCGGCATCAAATTCAAGTACGTGTCCTACGAGGGCCTGGCGCCGCGCATGAACGCGATCCTCGGCGGCCACATCGACCTCACCGACGCCAACCTGACGCAGAAGGGCAAGGTCGAGGCGGGGCAGCTCAAGTTCCTCGCCATCGCCACCGAGAAGCGGCACAAGTCGATGCCCAACGTGCCCACGCTCAAGGAGCTCGGCGTCAACGTCGTGTACGACGTGAACCGCGGCATCGTCGCGCCGAAGGGCACCCCCGGCGCGGTGATCGCCACGCTCGAGAAGGCCTGCGCCGCCGGCGTCAAGGAGCCGGCGTTCGCCGAGGCGATGGCGAAGCAGGGCACGGATGTGCGCCACATGGGCCGCGCGCAATACGCGAAGTGGCTCAAGCAGAACGACGACCTCAACAAGAAGCTCGCCAAGGACCTCGGCCTGCTGAAGCGTTGAAGCTGTCGCGGGACGGCTGGACCGGGCTCGCCGCGCTCGCGGCGAGCCTTGTCTTTTTCTGGCTCACCCTCGAGCTCAAGCCCAACCCGCTCGTCCCGGTCGGGCCGGGCTTCTACCCGCGCATCGTGCTCGGGCTCACGGCGCTGCTCGCCTTTGCGCTTATCGTTTTTGACCTGATCGGGGGAGCGCGAAAAGCCGCCAGCCGCGAAAACCTGAATTACGGCCTGGTCCTGGCGGTGTTCGCCATCTTCGGCCTCTACATCGGCGCGCTGCCCTACCTCGGCTTCCGCATCGCGACGCTCGTCTTCGTCGCGGCGCTGCAGGCCACGCTCGAGCCGCCGCGCGGCATGCGCGGCTGGGCGGTGGCCGGCGTCACCGCGTTCGCCACCACCGTGGCGAGCTACTTCCTCTTCGAGCGCTACCTGCAGGTGCTCCTGCCGCGCGGGCGCTGGACGGACTTCTAGCGATGTACGAGCTCCTCCTCGGCGGCATCGAGAACATGCTGCAGATGAAGTACTTCGTGCCGCTCGCCATCGGCACGCTGGTGGGCGTGGTGGGCGGCGCGATGCCGGGCATCACCAACACCATGACGGTGATCATGGTGCTGCCCTTCACCTTCGGCCTGGAGCCGCTGCAGGGCCTCGCGGCGATGATCGGCGTCTACATCGGCGGCGAGTCGGGCGGCCTCATCACCTCGTGCCTGCTCGGCATTCCCGGCAAGCCCTCGTCGATCGCCACCATGTTCGACGGCTTCCCGATGTCGCAGAAGGGCGAGCCGGGCAGGGCGCTGTGGCTCGGTATCTGGGCCTCGGTGTTCGGCGGCCTGCTCGGCGGCATCTTCCTCGTCGGCACCACCGAGCCGCTCGCGCGCCTGGCGCTCGCCTTCGGCCCGTGGGAGTACTTCGCGCTCTTCGTCTTCGCGCTGTCGATGGTCGCCGGCCTCACCGGCGCCTCGCTCACCAAGGGGCTGCTCTCGGGCGCGATCGGCCTGGTGGTGACGGTGATGGGCAACGACCCGGTGATGGGCCAGCCGCGCCTCACGCTCGGCATCGGCTTCCTCGAGGGCGGCATTCCCTTCCTGCCGGTGCTGATCGGCGTGTTCGCCTTCGCGCAGATCATGTCCGAGGTGGAGAAGATGGGCGCCGGCCGGCGCGACCCGGCGGCGGCGCTGGTCGTGCCGAAGCTGGTCGTCTCGCACCTCAAGGTGGTGTGGGAGATCCTGTCGCGGCCGTTCCTGCTGCTGTGGACCTCCTTCATCGGCGTGCTGATCGGCGTGCTGCCCGCGATCGGCGGCAGCGCCGCCAACGTCATGGCCTACGACCAGGCGAAGAAGTTCTCGAAGCACCCGGAGCGCTTCGGCACCGGCACGCCCGAGGGCATCATCGCCTCGGAGGCGGCGAACAACTCCAACATCGGCGGCTCGCTCGTCACCATCATGGCCTTCGGCATCCCGGGCGACGCGGTCACGGCGGTGATGCTCGGCGCGCTCACCATCCACGGCATCCAGCCCGGTCCGCTCTTCATCACGCAGGAGCCGAGGCTCGCCTACGGCATCTTCGGCGCCTACATCGTCGGGCACTTCCTGGTGCTGGCGATCCTGTTTCTCGGCGTGCGCTGGTTCCTGCGCATCGTCACCGTGCCGAAGTCGATCCTGTTTCCGGTGATCCTGGTGCTGTCCACCGTCGGCGCCTACGCGCTCAACAACGTCATGGCCAACGTCTACGTGCTGGCGCTCTTCGGCGTCATCGGCTACGGCATGGTGAAGGGCGGCCTGCCGCTCGCGCCGCTGATCCTCGGCGTCATCCTCGGCGACCAGATCGAGATCAACCTGATCCGCGCCGTCATGACCGACGCGAACCCGTGGCTGTTCCTGACGCGGCCGATCTCGGGCGGGCTGCTGGCGGCTTCGGTGCTGTCCATGGCGTTCGCCATCTGGCAGCACCACCGGACGAAGAGAAAGGCGCCGGCGGAAAGCGGCGCCGACTTCTAGTTCAGCTGCGCCAGAATTCTGAGCTGCTCGATGTCGGGCGCGGCGACGCGCTCGGCCGGCTTGGCGTGCACGATGATCATCAGGCCCTTGTTGCCGGGGTTGGTGCCCTGGCTGCGCAGATCGACGAAGCGCCCGCCCATCTTGCGCCCGTTGGGGCTGCGCAGCACCGTGCCGCCGCGGATGCGCTCCTCATAGCCGACGATCTTGCCGCCCTCGACGAGCGGCACGTACAGCGCGATGCGCGTGACGCGCTCGCCGTTGTTGCGCAGCGTCTCCTTGTGGCCGATCACGTGGCCCTGCGCGTTCTTCAGCGGCTGCGTGCCGACGCGCGTGTACTCGGCCTTGGTGTCCAGCAGCGAGCAGCCGGACATGGCGAAGCAGCAGGCGAGGAGCGCTGTTCTTGTCGGTGTCACGGCAGGGCGACTCTACGCCTGCCGCGGGCCGGACGCAAAGAGCAAACTGTCAGCGGCTGTCATTTTCCGGCGGTGCACCAGTTCCGCCGTGGCGCGTTGTCAGAGCCATGCGCGTAGCTCCGCTGGCCGAGAACCTGGCCGCCCTTATCTACCTGATTCGTGGGGAAAAGGTCCTCCTGGATGCTGACTTGGCGCTGCTTTACGGGGTCGAGGTACGCGCCTTGAATCAGGCAGTCGCACGCAATCGGCCGCGCTTTCCCGCTGACTTCATGTTCGAGCTCAGCGCGGAGGAATCGGCTCGGATCCGGAGCTCATCACAAACTGTGATGAGCTCCAGAAAGTATCGCGGGCATGCCTACCGGCCTCTTGCGTTCACTGAGCAGGGTGTTGCCATGCTATCGAGCGTGCTGCGCTCCCCGCGGGCGGTCGAAGTGAATATCGCGATCATGCGGACCTTCATGCAGCTGCGGCGTCTGATGGATTCGAACCGGCACCTTGCCCGAAAGATCGAGGCAATGGAGAAGCGCTACGACGAGCAGTTCGCCGTCGTGTTCGATGCCATCAAGAAACTGATCGCCGAAGAGGATGGGCGCAAGGCCCGACCGCAGCGCAAAATCGGCTTTATTTCCTAGGTCTGCCCGCGGCGGCATAGTAAGAAGTAACGTATGAGATACCTCGTCACGGGAATCCTGGTCTTGCTGCTGGCGGGCGCGGCGTGGGCCGGCGAGCGCTGCACCGCGATGGACGGCGGCACGCTGCAGTGCGGCCGCGAGCGGGTCAAGGTGGAGGGCATCACCGCCACGGCGGGCGATGAGGCGCGCGGTCGGCTGCAGCGGCGCCTGCAGGCCGGCGAGGTCATCATCGAGCGCCGCGGCAAGGACAAGTACGGCCGCACGCTCGGCAGGCTCTACGTGAACGGCAAGCGTGTCACTCAGGCGGACTTGCGCTAGCGAGCTGGCACCCCGGACACGAATCGAACGTGCGACCTGCCCCTTAGGAGGGGGCTGCTCTATCCACTGAGCTACCGGGGCGCAGGCTGCCGATTTTACAGGCAGGACAGGGTAGACTTAGCCGCCCTGAATGGTGGTCAAGCGCCTGATAGTGTCAGCCCGCGTTCTCCTTTCACTGGCTTTACTTGCTGTTCCCGCCTCGCACGCGCAGCAGCCGCCCTGGTCGTGGGACGACGGCACGGTGCCGTACGTCGTCACGCCGATGGAGATCGTCGAGCGCATGATGCGCATGGGCGAGGTGGGCAGGGGCGACTACGTGATCGACCTCGGCTCGGGCGACGGGCGCATCGTCATCGCGGCGGCGAAGCGCGGCGCGCGCGGCATGGGCGTCGACCTCGACCCGGAGCTGGTGAAGCTGGCGACCGAGAACGCAAGAAAAGCAGGTGTGCAAGAAAAAACGAAGTTCGTGGCGCAGGACATCTTTGACACCGACCTCTCGCCGGCGAGCGTGGTGACGATGTACCTGCTGCCGGAGTTCAACCGCAAGCTGCTGCCGCGCCTGCTCGCGCTCAAGCCCGGCACGCGCATCGTCTCGCACGACGGCGAGATCGGCGACTGGCCCGCCGACGAGAAGCTCGAGATGCGCGCGCCGGAGAAGGCGGTGGGCGTCGGCGGGCTCTCCAAGGTCGAGCTGTGGATCGTGCCGGCCGATGCCGCAGGAACGTGGGTGAGCGAGCTGCCGCAGCACGGCGGCAAATGGAAGATGAGCATCAAGCAGAAATACCAGATGCTCGACATCGACACCGCGGCGCAGGGGCGCGACCTGCTGGTGCGCGCGAGCCGCCTGCGCGGCGAGGAGATCAAGATGGTGGTCACCGGCATCATCGGCGCGCGCGCCTGGCACCATCTGTTCGAGGGGCGCATCGAGCGCGACCGCATCGCCGGCACGCTGACCGTATCCGACGGCAACGAGAGGAGGAGCTACCCATGGAACGCAACCCGGGCGCGGTGAGCGCCGCGCCCAAGCCGCTGCTGTCGGTCTTCGACGGCGTGTTCCTCGTCGCCGGCATGGTGATCGGCGTGGGCATCTTCAAGCTGCCGGGGCTGGTGGCCGGCGCCGCCGCGAGCGGCACGCATTTCTTCCTCGCCTGGATCGTCGGCGGCATCGCCTGCCTGTGCGGCGCGCTGGTGTACGCCGAGCTCGCCTCGCGCTACCCGGAGACAGGCGGCGAGTACGCCTTCCTGCGGCGCGGCTTCGGCGAGGGGGCGGCGTTCGTGTTCGGCTGGTCGCGACTGACGGTGATCCAGACCGGCGCCATCGCCGGGGTGGCATTCGTGTTCGGCGAGTACGCGTCCCAGATTGCCTCGTTCGGCGCGCACAGCAACGCCATCTGGGCGGCGATCGGCGTGGCGCTGCTCACAGGGCTCAACCTCGCTGGGACGGTGCAGTCGAAGACGCTGCAGAAAGTCATGGAGATCCTGCTCATCGCCGCGCTGCTCGCGATCGCGATCGGCGGCATCGTCGCCGGCGGCACGCCCAAGCCGGCGCCGGCGGGCACGGGCGGGGCGTTCACGCTGATGATGATCTTCGTGCTCTACACCTTCGGCGGCTGGAACGAGGGCGCGTACCTCGCCGGGGAAGTGCGCGACGCGCGCCGCAACATGGTCAAGGTGCTCGCCGGCGGCCTCCTGCTCGTCACCGCGATATACCTCGTCGTCAACTGGGGCTACTACCGCGTGCTCGGGCTGGCCGGGCTGAGGGAGTCGAAGGCGATTGCCGTCGACACGATCCGGCTGGTGGCCGGCGAAAAGGCGGCGCTGCTGATCGCGCTGGTGGTCTGCGTCTCGGCGCTCACGACGATGAACGCGGCCATCTTCACCGGCGCGCGCACCAACTGGGCGCTCGGGCGCGACTACGGCCTGTTCGCCTTCCTCGGCAACTGGCGCGAGACCGGCTCGACGCCGGCGAACGCGCTGCTGGTGCAGCTCGCGATCATGCTGGTGCTGATCTGGGCCGGCGCGCAGACGCGCGACGGTTTCGAGGCGATGGTGGCCTACGGGTTGCCGGTGTTCTGGACGTTCCTGCTTCTGACCGGCATCACGCTATTCCTGTTCAGGTCGAGAAGCAGCGAAGCGCCGCTGTTCCGCGTGCCGCTCTACCCGGTGGTGCCGGCCGCCTTCCTCGCCATGTGCGCCTTCATGGTCTGGTCGAGCTACGACTTCGTGGCGAACTCGCCGTACGGGCCGAAGTTCGGCGCGCTGGTGGCGGCCGGGCTGATCGTCATGGCCGCCGGCATCCCGCTGTACTTCTTCGCGCGCCGGAAGTGAGCGCCGCTGCCGCGCCGCAGCCGCTGCTCTCGGTGTGGGACGGCATCCTGCTCATCCTGGCGATGGTGCTGGGCGCCGGCATCTTCAAGGCGCCGGCGGTGGTCGCCGCGCACGTCCCCGGCGAGGCCGAGTTCCTGCTCGCCTGGGTGCTGGGCGCCGCCGCCTCGCTGTGCGGCGCGCTGGTGTACGCCGAGCTCGCCTCGCGCTGGCCGGACGCGGGCGGCGAATACAGCTTCCTCGCGCGCGGCTGGGGCAGGGGCGCGGCGTTCGTCTTCGCCTGGTCGCGCCTGACCGTGGTGCAGACCGGCGTCATCGCCGCGGTCGCCTACGTCTTCGGCGACTATGCCTCCGAGCTGCTGCGCCTGGGCGAGGCGAGCGCCGCGATCTACGCCGCGCTCGGCGTCGCGGCGCTCACCGCGCTCAACGTCGCCGGCACCCTGCAGTCGAAGCGCGTCCAGGCGACGCTGCAGATCGCGCTGCTCGCCGGCATGCTCGGCATCGGCGTCGCCGGGCTGGGCGCCGGCGGCGCGCCGGCGCCGGCGGAGGCGGCGCCCGCAGCGGGCTCGTTCGGCCTGGCGATGATCTTCGTGCTGCTCGCCTACGGCGGGTGGAACGAGGCGGCGTACCTGGGCGGCGAGCTGCGCGACCCGCGCCGCGGCATGCTGCGCGTGCTGGTCGGCGGCATCGCCGCGGTGAGCCTCCTCTACCTCGTGGTCAACGCCGCGTACCTCGCGGTGCTCGGCCTCGGCGGCCTGCGCGAGTCGAAGGCGATCGCCGCCGACTTCGCGCGCGCGCTGGCCGGGGACGCCGGCGCCGCGGCGGCGGCGTTGCTCGTCTGCGTGGCCGCGCTCACCTCCATGAACGCCGCCATCTTCACCGGCGCGCGCGCCGGCTACGCGCTCGGCCGCGACTTCGCCATGTTCCGCGCGCTGGGACGCTGGCGCGCCACGGGCAGCGCGCCCGCGACCGCGCTCTGGGTGCAGGGCGCCATCAGCCTGGCGCTGGTCGGCCTCGCCTCGGCGGCGCCCGACGGCTTCACGGCCCGGGTGGCGTACACCGCGACGGTGTTCTGGAGCTTCTTCCTGCTCACCTCGCTCACCGTGTTCCGCGGCCGCCGGCCCGAGGCCGCCCCGGCGGCGTTCCGGCTGCCCCTCTACCCGGCGCTGCCGGTGCTGTTCTGCCTGGTGTGCGTGACCATGCTCTACTCGAGCATCGGCTACGCCCGGGTCGCCGCCTCGTTCGGCGCGCCGGTGCTCGGCGGCATGGCGGTGATGGCGGCCGGCATCCCGCTCTACTTCCTGGCGCGCGGCAGATGACGCTCACCGAGCTGCGCTACGTCGTCGCCGTGGCGCGGGAGCGGCACTTCGGCCGCGCCGCCGAGGCGTGCTTCGTCTCGCAGCCGACGCTCTCGGTGGCGGTGAAGAAGCTCGAGGAGGAGCTCGGCCTGGCGCTCTTCGAGCGCGGCCCCGAGATCAAGGTCACGCCGGCGGGGCAGAAGATCGTCGAGCAGGCGCAGCGCGTGCTGGAGGAGGCGGCGCGCGTCAAGGAGCTCGCCGCCGCCGGCCGCGACCCGCTCGCCGGCCCCTTGCGCCTGGGCGCGATCTACACCATCGGCCCGTACCTCCTGCCCAAGCTCATCCCCATCCTGCGCCGCGCCGCGCCGCAGCTGCAGCTGCACTTCCAGGAGAACTTCACGCACGTGCTCGCCGAGCTGCTGAAGAACGGCGAAGTGGACGTGATCCTGATCGCGCTGCCGTTCGCGGAGGCGGGCATCGAGACGCGCGCCGTGTACGACGAGCCGTTCCTGGTGGCGGTGCCCAAGGGCCATCCGTGGGAGAGCCGCAAGCGCGTGAGCTCGGAGGAGCTGACGAAGGAAAGCCTGCTGCTCCTCGGCGAGGGCCACTGCTTCCGCGACCAGGTGCTCGACATCTGCCACGTCGTGAAGGCAAGGGAGCGGAGCCCCCTTGCCCGGACCGTGGAGGGCGGCTCGCTCGAGACCATCCGCCAGATGGTGGCGGGCGGCGTCGGTGTCACGGTTTTGCCTTCCACCTCCATACACAACAACCCTTCCGAGCTCATCCGCGTCCTGCCTTTCACGCGCCCGACGCCGACGCGCCGCGTCGCGCTCGCCTGGCGCAAGAGCTTCCCGCGCCCCGAGGCGATCGAGGCCTTGCGCAAGGCCGTCCTCGCCTGCAACCTGGCGCAGGTGGAGAAGCTGCAGTGACGGAGAGCCAGGAGTTCTGGTGGAACCTGATTCTTTGCAGCTAGCGCGGCGTGCCGACCAGGCGCAGCAGCGCCGCCGGGTCGACCGGCTTGGTGAGGTGGTGGTCGAAGCCCGCCTGCCGCGAGGCGAGCTTGTCGGATTCCTGCCCCCAGGCCGAGACCGCGATGAGCAGCGGCCGCGGCGCGCGCTCGTGGCGGCGCAGCTCGCGCACCAGGTCGTAGCCGCTCATCTTCGGCATCTGGATGTCGAGCAGCACCACGTCCGGGCGGACGTCGCCGGCGATGCGGATGGCGTCGCCGCCGCCATGGGCGGTATGCACGTCGTGCCCCTCGTTGCGCAGGAGCATCGTCAGCGTGTCGGCCGCGTCGACGTTGTCGTCGACCACCAGGACCTTCTTCTTCACAGCGGAATTATGAAGAGCCTTCCCGGATCGGCGAGGAATTGATGCGCGTAGTCCGGCCGGACCACGGCCCGCAATCGCGCCTTGTGCCTGATTTTGGGGATGATTTCCGATGGCCTTGAAAGAGGGACTGCCGTACCCGCGCGGCGCGACGTGGGACGGCAAGGGCGTGAATTTCGCGCTCTACTCGGCGCACGCCACCAAGGTCGAGGTCTGTTTCTTCGACGCGCAGGGGAAAGAGACGGCGCGCGTCGCGCTGCCGGAGTACCGCGACGAGACCTGGCACGGCTACATCACCGACATCGGCCCCGGCACGATCTACGGCTACCGCGTGCACGGGTCGTACGAGCCGGAAGCCGGCCAGCGCTTCAACCCCAGCAAGCTGCTTCTCGATCCCTACGCGCGCGCGCATATCGGCGCGTTGAAATGGGACCCGGCGGTGTTCGGCTACAGGCTCGACGACGAGAAAGCCGACCTCTCGTTCGACGAGCGCGACAGCGCGTCCTTCGTGCCGAAGTGCGTCGTCGTCGACCCGGACTTCGACTGGAAGCGCGAGAAGGTGTGGCGGCCGGTGCCCTGGGACCGCACCATCGTCTACGAGACGCACGTGCGCGGCTACACCAGGCTGCACCCGAAGGTCCCCGAGCGCGAGCGCGGCACCTTCCGCGGCCTCGCGCACCAGGACGTGATCGGCTACATCAAGGCGCTCGGCATCACCACCGTCGAGCTGCTGCCGGTCCATACCTTCATCGATGATGATTTTTTATTGAAGAAAGGTCTCAAGAACTACTGGGGCTACAACTCGATCGGCTTCTTCGCCCCGGACCCGCGCTATGCCGCCGACCCGGCGAAAAGCCTGCAGGAGTTCAAGGAGATGGTGGCGCGCTTCCACGACGCCGGGCTGGAGGTGATCATCGACGTGGTCTACAACCACACCGCCGAGGGCAGCGAGCGCGGCCCGACGCTTTCCTTCCGCGGCATCGACAACAGCTCCTACTACCGCCTGCTGCCAGACCAGAAGCGCTACTACGTCAACGACACCGGCACCGGCAACACGCTCGATCTCTCGCATCCGGTGGTGATCCAGATGGTCACCGACAGCCTGCGCTACTGGGTCGAGGACATGCACGTCGACGGCTTCCGCTTCGACCTCGGCACCATCCTGGCGCGCGAGCCGGGAGGCTTCGACACCTACAACGGTTTCATGAAGGCGTGCCTGCAGGACCCGGTGCTGACGAAAGTGAAGCTGATCGCCGAGCCCTGGGACTGCGGCCCGGGCGGCTACCAGCTCGGCCGCTTCCCGCCCGGCTGGGCGGAATGGAACGACCAGTTCCGCGACACGGTGCGCGACTTCTGGCGCATGCAGGGCTCGGCCGCGCAGCTGGCGCCGCGGCTCTGCGCCTCGCCCGGCATCTTCAACCACCGCGGCCGCCAGCCCTGGGCGAGCGTCAACTTCATCACCGCGCACGACGGCTTCACGCTCAACGACCTGGTGAGCTACAACGACAAGCACAACGAGGCGAACGCCGAGGAGAACAAGGACGGACACTCGCACAACCGCTCCTGGAACCACGGCGTCGAGGGGCCGACCGACGACGAGG
>JBQTJF010000048.1:0-5497 GCA_052387375.1 Betaproteobacteria bacterium | reverse complement strand
GGAGGACGCGGGCCTGCTCGCCCGGCAGGCCGAGATCGAGGAGCTTGAGAAGCGCTGTGACGCGCTGGCGGCCCGGCTTTCGCTCGCCGAAAGCGAACAGCAAAGGCTTGAAGAAGAAATCGCGGTGCAAAGCGACGCCATGGAGCACGCCCGGCTCGATATCTCGGAGCGCCAGAAGGCGCTGCACGATGCCCAGATCGAAGCCCTGAAGCTTTCCCAGGCGCAGGAGCGTTATCGCGAGCGCAGCGCCCAGGTCCGCGCCGAGCTCGACGAGCTACGTGCCGAGGCAGCGCGCATGGCAGAAGCGGTGGCCGCGAGCCAGGCCGCTGGCGGGCGCATTGCTGAAGAGATCAACGAGCTGAAAACAACGACCGAAGCGGCGCGCGCCGCTCGGCTCGCCGCCGAGAGCGCGCTCGCCGCGCAGCGCCAGAGCGCACAGCAGGCCGAGCGCGAGGCGCAGGATGCGCTTTTCGGCGAGCGCGAATGCGCTTCCAAGATCGCCGAGATCGACCATTCGGTGCAGCTCATCGACCAGCAGATCGAGCGCGCCGACCTGGAAGTCGCGGCGCTGACCACCGAGCTCGCCGCCGACCCGATCCCGGCGGTGCGCCAGGCGCTGGCGGCCGCGGTCGAGCAGCGCCTGGTGTGCGAGAAGGCGCTCGCCGAGGCGCGCAACGGCGTCGAGGCGGCGGCGGGCACGCTGCGCGAGATCGAGGAGGCGCGCCTGCAGGCCGAGGCGCGCGTCGCACCGCTGCGCGAGCGCGTCGGCGAGCTGCGGCTCAAGGAGCAGGCGGCGCAGATCAATTTCGAGCAGTTCGACACGCAGCTGCGCGAGGCGGGCGCGGACGAGCTGCGCCTGGCTGCCGAGTCCGAGAAGGCGCCGCGCCCCTCGACGCTGCAGGGCGAGCTGACGCGCCTCGCGCAGGCGATCGGCGAGCTGGGGGCGGTGAACCTGGCGGCGCTCGAGGAGCTGCGCTCGAGCACCGAGCGCAAGGGCTACCTCGACGCGCAGTCGGCCGACCTCGAGGAGGCGGTGCGCACCCTCGAGGACGCGATCCGGCGCATCGACCGCGAGACGCGCGAGCTCTTGCGCGAGACCTTCGAGGCGGTGAACGGGCATTTCGGCGAGCTCTTCCCGACGCTCTTCGGCGGCGGCGAGGCGAAGCTGATCATGACCGGCGAGGAGATCCTCGACGCGGGCGTGCAGGTGATGGCGCAGCCGCCGGGCAAGCGCAACACCAGCATCCATCTCCTGTCCGGGGGCGAGAAGGCGCTCACCGCCATCGCGCTGGTGTTCTCGCTGTTCCAGCTCAACCCGGCGCCGTTCTGCCTGCTCGACGAGGTCGACGCGCCGCTCGACGACGCCAATACGCTGCGCTTCTGCGACCTGGTGAAGCGCATGGCGGCGCAGACGCAGTTCCTGTTCATCAGCCACAACAAGATCTGGATGGAGATGGGCGAGCGGCTGATCGGCGTCACCATGCCGGAGTCGGGCGTGTCGCGCGTGGTCGCGGTGGACATCGACGAGGCCCTGCGCATCCGGGAGGAGCTGGCCGCCTGACCGACCTCCAGATCGGTCTGGCGCTGATCGGCGTCTTCGCCGTCGCGGCGGTCCTCGCCTACAACTGGCTGCAGGAGCGCAAGGTGAAGCGCGCCGCCGACCGCGCCTTCGCCGCCCGCCATGCCGACGTGCTGCTCGAGGAGGCGCCCGGCCGCCGCGAGCCGACGCTCGGCCGCGCGCTGTCCGCGCCGCAGGGGTCCGACCCGCACCCGCAGGTCGACTATGTCATCGCGCTCGCCGCGCCGGCTGCCATCGCCGCGCCGGTGCTGCGCGAGCTCTGGGCGTCCATCGAGCTGCGCTTCGCGCGCCGCACGCTGCTGGCGCCGGACGGCAAGGCCTCGCTGCGCGCCGCGCTGCAGATGGTCAGCCGCGACGGGGTGGTGAGCGACGCCGAGCTGCTGGAATTCCGCTCCGCGGTGGAGACGCTGGCGGCGAAGCTCGGCGCGAGCGTCGCCGCCCCGGAGATGCGCGAGGCGCTGGAGCAGGCGCGCCAGCTCGACCGCGCCTGCGCCGACGCCGACATCCAGGTGGCTTTGCATGTGGTAGGTGTGCAATACGTGAAAGGATCCTTGCCAGAGGCCCAAGCTTTTGGCATTGAACCCCGGCCCGACGGCGTGACGCTTTCCGTCGACGTGGCGACGACGCCCGAGCCGCGGCGCGCCTACGAGGCGATGGCGCGCGCCGCGGTGCAGCTCGCCGCCGCGGGCGGCGGGCGCGTGGTCGACGACAACGGCGCCGCGCTCGACGAGCGCGCCCTCGCGACGATCGGCGCGCAGGTGGACGCGGTGGGGGCCGTCCTCGCCGAGCGCGGCATCGAGCCCGGCAGCCCCTTGGCTCTACGTCTATTTTCCTAGTATGGGTGTTCCGGCTGCGGCCAGAAGCCGTGCACATTGGCTTCAAAAGGAGCTCGAGCGCCATAACCGGCTTTACTACGTCGAGGACCGGCCGGAGATCCCCGACGCCGAATACGACCGCCTCTTCCAGGAGCTGCAGGCGCTCGAGGAGCGGCACCCGGAGCTGCGCATGCCGGACTCGCCCACGCAGCGGGTCGGCGGCGCGCCGCGCGAGGAGCTGCCGCCGGTGCGCCACGAGCTGCCGATGCTGTCGATCCGCACCGAGACCGACACCGAAGCGAGCGGCGCCGAGAAGTTCGACGCGCGCATCCGGCGCGAGCTCGGCCTGGCGCCGGAGGACCCGCCGCTCGAGTACCTGGTCGAGCTGAAGTTCGACGGCCTCGCCGTCAACCTGCGCTACGAGGGCGGCGCGCTGGCGCTGGCGGCGACGCGCGGCGACGGCGAGACCGGCGAGGACGTGACGCCCAACGTGCTCACCATCCGCAGCATCCCGCTGCGCCTGCGCGGCAAGGCGCCGGCGCTGCTCGACGTGCGCGGCGAGGTGTACATGACGCGCGCGGACTTCGAGCGCATGAACGAGCGCCAGCGCGCCGCCGGGGCCAAGACCTTCGTCAACCCGCGCAACGCCGCGGCCGGCGCCGTGCGCCAGCTCGACCCCGGCGTGACGGCGCGCCGGCCGCTGCGCTTCTCCGCCCACGGCTTCGGCCGCATCGAAGGCTGGCGGCGCTTCGCGCGGCACAGCGAGCGCTTGGACGCGCTGCAGGCCCTGGGCCTCCCCGTCTATCCGGAAAGAAAGGTCGTCCAGGGTGTCGAGGGATTGATCGAGTTCCACCGCCGCGTGCGCGAGAAGCGGGACTCGCTGCCCTTCGACATCGACGGCGTCGTGTACAAGGTGAACAGCCTGGCGCTGCAGGAGCGCCTGGGCTTCGTGGCGCGCGAGCCGCGCTGGGCGATCGCGCACAAGTATCCGCCGCAGGAGGAAGTCACCGAGGTGACCGGCATCGTCGTGCAGGTCGGGCGCACCGGGACGCTGACGCCGGTGGCGCGGCTGCAGCCGGTGTTCGTCGGCGGCGTCACGGTCACCAACGCCACGCTGCATAACGAGGACGAGCTGCGCCGCAAGGACGTCTGGGTGGGCGACCGCGTCATCGTGCGCCGCGCCGGCGACGTCATCCCCGAGGTGGTCGCCGTGCGCGAGAAAGGCCCGCGCCGGCCCGCCGACCGCTTCGAGATGCCGGGCCGCTGCCCGGAGTGCGGCTCGCCGGTGGTGCGCCTTCCCGGCGAGGCGGCGACGCGCTGCACCGGCGGCCTGTACTGCAAGGCGCAGCGCAAGCAGACGCTCCTGCACTTCGCCAACCGCCGGGCCATGGACATCGAGGGGCTGGGCGAGAAGGTGGTCGAGCAGCTGGTCGAGCGCGAGCGGGTGCGCAGCCCGGCCGACCTCTACGCCCTGGACGCCGCCACGCTGGCGGGGCTGGAGCGCATGGGCGAGAAGTCGGCGCAGAACCTGGTGGCGAACATCGAGGGCTCGCGCCGCGCCGAGCTGCAGCGCTTCATCTTCGCCCTCGGCATCCCGGGCGTGGGCGAGGAGGTGGCGAAGGTCCTGGCGCGGCACTTCCGCTCGCTGCCGGCGCTGCTCGAGGCCGACTGGGCCAGGGCCTCGGCAGACAAGGAGGCGGTTCGCAAGGACAATGCGCAGCGGAAGAAGCGCGGCGACCCGCCTCGCGAGGTGCCGCTGGAGGGCATCGGCCCGGAGCTCATGGAGAGCATCGCCAAGTTCGTGCAGGAATCGCACAACCGGGAGGTGATCGGCCGGCTCATGAAAGACGTCGCGATCGAGGCCCCGCGCGCCGGGCGGCGTGCGGTGGCGGCCCGCACCTTCGTCCTCACGGGCACGCTGGCGCACATGACCCGCGACGAGGCGCGCGCGGCCATCGAGGCGAAAGGCCACAAGGTGGCGGGCTCGGTGTCGAAGCACACCGACTTCGTCGTCGCCGGCGAGGCGGCGGGCGCCAAGCTCGACAAGGCGCGCCAGCTCGGCGTGACGGTGCTCGACGAAGCGCGCTTCCGCGAACTCTTGAAGGAGCTCTGAGCGCATGCCCAGGCTGAGGAAAGCGGTGTTCCCCGTGGCCGGCTTCGGCAGCCGGTTCCTGCCCGTCACCAAGGCGAGCCCCAAGGAGATGCTGCCGATCGTCGACAAGCCGCTCATCCAGTACGCGGTCGAGGAGGCGGCGGCCGCCGGCATCACCGACATGATCTTCGTCACCGGCCGCAACAAGCGCGCCATCGAGGACCACTTCGACAAGGCCCACGAGCTCGAGACCGAGCTCGAAAGGAAGGGCAAGGACGTGCTGCTCGAGCAGGTGCGCTCGGTGCTGCCCGAGGGCGTGCGCTGCATCTACATCCGCCAGCCCGAGCCGCTCGGCCTCGGGCACGCGGTGCTGTGCGCGCGGCCGGCGGTGGGCGAGGAGCCGTTCGCGGTGCTGCTCGCCGACGACCTGATGGACGCGCAGCCGCCCGCGACCGCGCGCATGGCGCAGGTGTTCGCCAAGGAAGGCTCGTCGCTGCTCGGCGTCGAGGAGGTGCCGCGCGACCAGACGCAGAGCTACGGCATCGTCACCATCGACAAGATGGCGGGCGACATGGCGCGCATCCACAGCATCGTCGAGAAGCCGCGCCCGGCCGAGGCGCCGTCCAACCTGGCGGTGATCGGCCGCTACGTGCTGACGCCCAGGGTGTTCGACCTGCTCGCCGAGATCTCTCCGGGCGCCGGCGGCGAGATCCAGCTCACCGACGCCATCTCGGCGCTGCTCCTGCACGAGCGCGTGCTGGCGCTGCGCCTGCCTGGCCGGCGCTTCGACTGCGGCTCCAAGCTCGGCTACCTGCAGGCGATGATCGAGTACGGCGTGCGCCACCCCGACATCGGCGAGGATTTCGCGCGCTACTTGAAGTCACGCTAGACTCGGCGCATGCCGGACGTGCAGCGTGCCTGGAAGTTCCTGGAGGATTCCGATCCCATCGCCACGGCCGAGGAAGTCCAGACGGCAGTGCGGCGGCTCGCCAGCCAGATCGAGACCCGCCT
>JBQTJF010000047.1:0-8410 GCA_052387375.1 Betaproteobacteria bacterium | reverse complement strand
CCTTCAAGGTGGTCGACCAGCTCTCCGGGCGCATGATGGGCGTGCGCGCCGACATCACGCCGCAGGTGGCGCGCATCGACGCGCACCTGCTCAACCGCAAGGGCGTCTCGCGCCTGTGCTACTGCGGCAGCGTGCTGCACACGCGGCCGATCGTCCCGGGCGCGACGCGCGAGCCGCTGCAGCTCGGCGCCGAGCACTAAGGCGAGGCCGGCGCGCGCGCCGACCAGGAGATCCTGCGCCAGCAGTGCGAGGCGCTGAAAGCGGCGAAGGCCAAGCGCCCGCGCATCGACATCGGCCACGTGGCGGTGTTCCGCGCCATCGTGCGCGCCGCGCGCGTGCGCCCGGCGCTGGAGGCCGAGCTCTTCGCGGCGCTGCAGAGGAAGGACGTCCCCGCCATCCGCGGCCTGACGAAGAAGCTGCCGCCGAAGATCCGCGAGGCGCTCAGCCTGCTCCCCGAGCTGTACGGCGGGCCAGAGGTTCTCGGGGTCGCACTAAAAGAGCTTCCGGCCATCCCGGAATTGAGAAACGCGCTTGCCACCCTGCGCGCCCTGGCCAGGGCCTGCCCGGTCCCGGCGAGCTTCGACCTCGCCGAGCTGCGCGGCTACCACTACCATTCGGGCGTGGTGTTCGACGCGTACTGCGAGGGCGCGAGAGGCGCCGCGAGTTTTCCTGTCGCTCGCGGCGGCCGCTACGACGAGGTCGGCAAGGCGTTCGGCCGCGCGCGGCCGGCGACCGGGTTCTCCATCGATCTGAGAAGTCTCGCTGGAGCGGTGGCATGAACCCTATGAAAGCGCGCAACGTCGTCGTCATCGGCACGCAGTGGGGCGACGAGGGCAAGGGCAAGATCGTCGACTGGCTCACCGACCGCGCGCAGGGCGTGGTGCGCTTCCAGGGCGGCCACAACGCCGGCCACACGCTGGTGATCGGCGGCAAGAAGACGGTGCTGCACCTCATCCCCTCGGGCATCCTGCGCGAGGGCGTCGACTGCTTCATCGGCAACGGCGTGGTGGTCTCGCCGCAGGCGCTGGTGGCGGAGATGGACGAGCTCGAGGCGGCCGGGGTGCGCGGCGTGGTGGCGCGGCTCTCGGTCTCCGAGGCCTGCCCGCTGATTCTCGCCTATCACGGCGCGCTCGACCTCGCGCGCGAGGCGGCGAAAGGCGAGAAGAAGATCGGCACCACCGGCCGCGGCATCGGCCCGGCCTACGAGGACAAGGTGGCGCGCCGCGCCATCCGCGTGCAGGACCTGTTCGACGCCCGGCGCTTCGCCGAGAAGCTGCGCGAGCTTCTCGAGTTTCATAATTTCGTGCTCAAGAACTTCTACCATCAAGGAGAAGTTCCTTTTCAGAAAACGCTTGACGACACGCTGGCGCTCGCGCCGCGGCTGGCGCCGCTCATCGCCGACGTGCCGCGCGCGCTCTACCACGCCAACCGCGCCGGCAAGAACCTGCTCTTCGAGGGCGCGCAGGGCTCGCTGCTCGACATCGACCACGGCACCTATCCCTTCGTCACCTCGTCGAACTGCGTCGCCGGCGCGGCCGCCGCGGGCGCCGGCATCGGGCCGCACCACCTGCATTACGTGCTCGGCATCACCAAGGCCTACACGACGCGCGTCGGCGAGGGGCCGTTTCCGACGGAGCTCTCCGACGCGACCGGCGAGCGGCTGCGCCAGCGCGGGCAGGAGTTCGGCGCCACCACCGGCCGGCCGCGGCGCACCGGCTGGTTCGACGCCGCCGCGCTGAAGCGCTCGATCCAGCTGAACGGCGTCTCGGGCTTGTGCATCACCAAGCTCGACGTGCTCGACGGCGTCGAGGCGGTGAAGATCTGCGTCGGCTACAAGCTCGAGGGCAGCTTCTCCGAGATCCTGCCCGTCGGCGCGGAGGAGCTCGAGCGCTGCCACCCGGTGTACGAGGAGCTGCCGGGCTGGATGGAGAGCACGGTCGGCATCCGCGCCTACGACGGGCTGCCGGCGGCGGCGCGCGCCTACCTCAAGCGCATCGAGGAGCTCGCCGGGGTGCCGATCGACCTCATCTCCACCGGCGCCGACCGCGAGGAGACCATCGTCCGGCGCCACCCCTTCGACCCCGCCTAAACGCCCAAGCCGCGGTAGCGTCATTGACGTATGTCACTTAGGGTAATAAACTGACATACATGGAAAAGACGCAAGTGTATCTGCCGAAGGAGGAGCTCGACGCGCTGCGCGAGGCGGCGGCCCGCTCAGGCCGTAGCGTCGCGGAGCTCGTGCGCGAGGCGATCCGAAAAACGGTACTCAAGCCGCGCGGCGCGGGGCCCGTGGCAATCTGGGACGGCGAGCCGCGCCGCACCTCGCGCGAGCACGACAGCGTTCACGACCAACCCTGATGCGGCAGCGGGAGGCGGCGTTCGTCGACAGCGGCGCTTGGATCGCGCTTGCGCTTTCCCGCGATCCGCTCCACGCCCAAGCGCGCGAGCAGTGGGAGGCGCTGCAGGCGGCCGGCGCAAGGCTGCACACATCGATCCCCGTGGTCATCGAAACCTTCACCTTCCTCGACCGCAACGCCACGCGGGACGTCGCCCTGGCCTGGAAAGAGTCCGTTTACGCGCCCGGCACGGTCAGGATCCTCGCCTGCGAACTGCGCGATCTGCAGCGTTCCTGGGACTACTTCCGCCGCAAGGAGCTGCACAAGCTGTCGGCGGTTGACGCGACCAGCTTCGCCATCATGAAGCGCTTCCGCATCCGGCTGGCGTACGCATTCGACCATCACTTCGCCGTGGCGGGATTCAGGCTGGTGGCCTGAGCACCTAGACTGGCCGGTCTAGTCTAGAATCCGGGGTCTTCATGACCCCTGCCTTTTCATGACCCTGGCCGCCAACCGCGAGCGCGTGCTGCGCGCCGCCACCAGCGCCTTCCTCGCGCGCGGCTACCGCTCGAGCGTCGACCACATCGCGCGGCGCGCCGGGGTGGCGAAGCAGACCGTCTACCACCACTTCCCGAGCAAGGACCTGCTCTTCAAGGACGTGGCGAAGGAGCTGGCGCGGCGCGTGCTGATCGAGCTCGAGGAGAGCCCGCGCGACCTGCGCGCCGGCCTGGTCGCCTTCGGCGAGGCCTACCGCGGCCGCGCCCTCGGCGCGCAGGGCATCGCCACCTTCCGCACCCTGGTGCCCGAGATCCCGCGCTTCCGCGCGCTGGCGCGCTCGATGTACGAGGCGAGCGCCGGCGAGATGGTGCGGCGCCTCGCGGTCGTGATCGGGCGCGAGATGGACGCCGGCCGCCTGCGCCGCGACGACCCGAAGTTCGCCGCCGAGCTGCTGCTCGGCATGCTGGTCGGCCACGACCGCATCAAGCGCCTGTTCGGCGTCGCGCCGCCGGCGCCGCCGGGGCGCACCGCCGCCATCGTCGACTGCTTCCTGAGGGCATTTCAAAAATGATGCGCGTTCTTGCGGCCCTGATGATTTTCACCTTGTGGGCGTGCAGCCAGGGCGACGCCCGCCAGCAGCAGAAGAAGGCCGAGGCGCCGCCGGCGCTGGCGGTCGCCGCCATCGCGGTGGCGCCGCAGCCGGTGCCGGTGAGCTTCGAGGCGGTCGGGCGCGCCGAGGGCTCGCGCGAGGTGCAGGTGCGCGCCCGCATCCCGGGGATCCTGGAAAAGCAGATGTACGTGGAAGGCGACGGCGTCAAGGCCGGGGCGCCGCTCTTCCGCATCGAGCGCGCGCCCTTCGAGATCGAGCTGGCGCAGGCGCGCGCCGCGCTCGCGCAGGAGCGCGCGCGCAGCGAGCTCGCGCAGCAGGAGCTCGAGCGCCTGCAGGGCCTCGCCGACCGGCGCGCCATCAGCCGCAAGGAGGCCGACCAGGCCGCCTCCACCGCGCGCCAGAGCGCCGCCGCGGTGCAGATGGCGCAGGCGCGCGTGCGCCAGGCCGAGCTCAACCTCTCCTACACGAACGTGAACGCGCCGATAGGCGGCGTCACCGGCCGCGCGCTGCAGTCGGTGGGCACGCTGGTGCAGCCGAACAACGACTCGGCGCTGCTCACGACGATCACGCGCAGCGATCCGATGTGGGTGCGCTTTTCCCTTTCCGAGGCGGAATATGCGCGCCTCAGGAATTCCGCTACCAAGACCAATGAAGTGAAAGTCGAGCTGGCGGACGGCAAGACCTATCCCCATACGGGCGCGCTCAACTTCGCCGGCTCCACCGTCGACGCGTCGACCGGCACCGTGCAGATGCGCGCCGAGCTGCCCAACGCCGAGCGGCGCCTGCTCGCCGGGCAGTACGTGCGCGTGCGCGTGCTCGCCGGCACGCAGCAGGCGATCCTCGTGCCGCAGACCGCGGTGCTGCAGAACGAGACCGGCCGCTTCGTCTGGGTGGCCGGCGCCGACGGCAAGGCGCAGCCGCGCAACATCCGCGCCGGGCAGTGGCTGGGCGAGAACTGGGTGGTGCTCGACGGCCTCAAGGCGGGCGACACGGTGATCGTCGACAACCTGGCGCGGCTGCGCCCGGGCGTGCCGGTGCAGATCAAGAAACCCGGTTGATGTCCAAGTTCTTCATCCACCGGCCGGTCTTCGCCGGCGTCATCGCCATCGTCATCGCGCTGGCGGGGCTGGTGGCCTCGCAGCTCCTGCCGGTGGCGCAGTACCCGGAGATCGCCCCGCCGACGGTGCTCGTCACCACCAACTATCCCGGCGCCAGCGCCGAGACCGTCTCGCGCACCGTCGCGGCGCCGATCGAGGAGCAGCTCTCCGGCGTCGACAAGCTCTCCTTCTTCAGCTCGACCTCGTCCTCCAACGGCAGCCTGCAGGCGACGGCGACCTTCGAGCCCGGCACCAACGTCGACCAGGCGATCTTCGAGGTCAACAACCGCGTGCAGCGCGCCCTGCCGCGCCTGCCCGACGAGGTGCGCCGCAACGGCGTCATCGTGCAGAAGCGCTCGTTCGACATCCTGCTCGCGGTGACGCTGGTCTCGCCGGGCAACCAGCGCGACACGCTGCTCCTCTCCAACTACGCCTCGATCAACCTGGTCGACGAGCTGAAGCGCCTCGCCGGGGTGGCCGACGTCACCGTGTTCGGCGCGCGCGACTACTCGATGCGCGTCTGGCTCAACCCGGAGAAGATGGCGCGCCTCAGCGTGACGCCGGCGGATGTCGCCGCGGCGTTGCGCGCGCAGAACGCGCAGTACGCCGCCGGGCGCATCGGCAACGAGCCGGCGCCGCCGGGGCAGAGCATCGTCTACACCGTCACGGCGCAGGGCCGCCTGGTCGAGCCCGAGCAGTTCGGCGAGATCGTGGTCAGGGCTGCCGGACCTGGCGTGGGTATTTTGCGATTAAAAGATCTTGCTCGGATCGAGCTGGGCGCCCTGAACTACGACGCCTCCAACACGCTCGACGGCCAGCCGACGATCGGCATGGGCGTCTACCTGCAGCCCGGCGCCAACGCGCTTGCAGTTGCTGATTTGGTAAGAAACCGCATGGAAGAACTACGGGCAGGTTTCCCCGAGGGCGTGAGTTACGAGATCCCGTTCGACACCACGCGCTTCGTCAACGCGTCGATCAAGGAGGTCACCACCACCATCCTCGAGGCGGCGGCTCTGGTGCTCGCGGTGGTGTTCCTCTTCCTGCAGAGCTGGCGCGCCACGCTCATCCCCATGATCGCGGTGCCGGTGTCGCTGATCGGCGCCTTCGCCGGCCTGTGGCTCGCCGGCTTCTCCATCAACACCCTGACGCTCTTCGCGCTGGTGCTGGCCATCGGCATCGTCGTCGACGACGCCATCGTGGTGCTGGAGAACGTCGAGCGCCTGATGCGCGAGGAGAAGATGCCGCCTTTCGAGGCGGCGCTCGAGGCGATGCGCGAGGTGTCGGGCGCGGTGGTGGCGATCGTGCTGGTGCTGTGCGCGGTGTTCATCCCGGTCGCCTTCCTCGGCGGCATCGCCGGGCAGCTCTACCGCCAGTTCGCGGTGACGCTCACCTTCGCGGTGGTCATCTCCGGGTTCATGGCACTCACGCTCACGCCGGCGCTGTGCGCGCTGCTCATGCAGCCCGGGCAGCACGAGTCGCGGCCCTTCCATCCCTTCAACGTCGCCTTCGCCTGGACGACGCGGCGCTTCCTCGACGGCGTGCAGCTTGCATTAAGGTTCAAGGTCACAGCGCTGCTCGTGTTCACGGTCATCGTGGCAGCCTGCGTGTTTGTGTTCCTGCGCGTGCCTTCGAGCTTCGTGCCGGCCGAGGACCAGGGCTACATCTTCGGCCACGTGCAGCTTCCCGACGGCGCGACGCTCGAGCGCACGCGGCGCATGTCGGCCGAGCTGAGCGAGATCGCGCAGCGGCAACCGGGCGTGCGCCACGTCTTCGCCATCAACGGCTTCGACCTGCTGGGCGGCGGCAACAAGACCAACGCCGCCACCATGTTCATCCCGCTCAAGGACTGGAGCGAGCGCCCGGACGCGCCGGCCGCGGCGATCGCGCGCGATGTCCTCGCCAAGGGCTCGGGCCTGCGCGACGGCACCGTGCTCGCCTTCATCCCGGCGGCGATCCGCGGCCTGGGCACCACCGGGGGCTTCGAGTTCTACCTGCAGGCGCGCGCCGACGCCGACCCGCAGCGCCTGTTCGGCGTCACGCAGGCCTTCCTCGAGGCGCTGCGCAGGCACCCGCAGCTCACCGGCATCAACTCGTTCTACCGGCCGACCGTGCCGCAGCTGCGCGTCGAGGTCGACCGCGAGAAGGCGCTGTCGCTCGGCGTGCCGGTGCAGGAGGTGTTCGACGCGCTGCAGAGCACCATGGGCGCGCTGTACGTCAACGACTTCAACAAGTTCGGGCGCACCTACCGCGTGCAGCTGCAGGCCGACGCGCCTTTCCGCGCGCAGCCCGAGGACCTCGGCGCGGTCTACGTGCGCTCCGCCGCCTCGCGCGAGATGATCCCGCTCAAGTCGCTGATCAGCACCGCGAGCGTGGTCGGCCCGGAGCAGCTCGAGCGCTTCAACGGCTTCGTCGCCGCGCGCGTGCTGGGCAGCGGTGCCGCCGGCGTGTCCTCGGGCGAGGCGATCCGCGCGGTCGAGGACGTGGCGCGGGCGGCGCTGCCCGAGGGCTACGAGATCGCCTGGTCCGGGCAGGCCTTCCAGGAGAAGCGCACCGGCCGGCAGTCGGCGCTCGCCTTCGGCCTCGCCATCGTCATGGTGTTCCTCATCCTCGCCGCGCTCTACGAGCGCTGGCTGATGCCGATCTCGGTGGTGCTCGCCGTGCCCTTCGCCGTGCTCGGCGCGCTCGGCTTCGTCGCGCTGCGCGGCCTGGAGAACGACATCTACTTCCAGATCGGGCTGGTGGTGCTGATCGGCCTCGCGGCGAAGAACGCCATCCTGATCGTCGAGTTCGCGCAGCAGGGCTTCCTCGAGGGCAAGAGCGCCGCCGAGGCGGCGGTGCACGCCGCGCGCCTGCGCTTCCGCCCGATCGTCATGACCTCGCTCGCCTTCGTGCTCGGCGTGCTGCCGCTCATGCTCGCCACCGGCGCCGGCGCCGGCGCGCGCCGCTCCATGGGCACCGGCGTGGTCGGCGGCATGCTCGCCGCCACCTTCGTCGCCACGGTCTTCGTGCCGCTCTTCTTCGCGTTCTTCGCGCGCCGGCGCAGGCCGCGCGCCGCCGCGCACGCCGCCGAGGCGGCCGCCGAATGAAGCGCCTCGCTCTCGTTGTCCTGCTGGCGGGTTGCACCACCGTCGGCCCCGACTACAAGAGGCCGGAGATCGATCTTCCTTCCTCTTTTCCGACTGAAATTCAATCTTCTGAAGAACTTCCGAGCGATTGGTGGAAGCTCTATCGCGACCCCTTGCTGGACGAGCTGGTCGATTCGGCGCGCACGCGCAACGCCGACATCAGGCTCGCCGCGGCGCGGCTGCAGGAAGCCGAGGCGCTGGCGCGCGAGGCCGGGGCGGCGCGCTACCCGGAGCTGTTGGCCGGCGCGAGCGCGACGCGCAATCGGGTGAGCACGAAAGTGATCCCAGCGCCGCAGCCCAATGTGCCGCTCGAGCGCTCGCAGTACCAGCTCTCGGCCTCGACCAGCTTCGAGCTCGACTTCTGGGGCCGGCTCGCGCGCGCCGCGGAGGCGGCGCAGGCCAACCTGCTCGCCTCGCGCACCGCGCAGGAGGTGGTCGCGCTCAGCCTCTCCGGCGCCACGGCGCAGGCCTACTTCACCGCGCGCTCGCTCGAGGCGCAGCTCGCGGTGCTCGAGAGGACGATCCGCGTGCGCCAGGAATCGCTCGACATCGCGCGGGCGCGCGCCGACGCCGGGCTCGCCTCCGAGCTCGACGTGCACCAGGCGCAAGGCGCGCTCGCCGACGCGCTGGCGCAGCGCCGCGAGGCGGCGCGGCAGCGCTCGCTCGCCGAGCGCGCGCTCGGCCAGCTTACCGGCCAGATGGATTTGACATTGGGAGGGGGAGACTTGTTTGCGCTGCCGCTGC
>JBQTJF010000046.1:0-17533 GCA_052387375.1 Betaproteobacteria bacterium | reverse complement strand
TTACCGTGCCGTGCGGCATGAGTGGCGGCCTGCCTGTGGCGCTGCAGTTCGTTGGCCGGCATTGGGAAGAAAGTGTGCTCTTTGCGGCGGGACAGGCGGTAGAGCGCGTCCAAGGTGAGGTGGATAGTTAACGCAGTACCCAAACCCGAGCGTAAGAGTGAGAGAATGCCGATCTTTTTTCTCAATACCCTCGAACCGGCTCAATCCTTTTGATATAAAGCACGGAATCCCTGCAGCGCTGCGTACACGGCCGTCACTCCGAAGCCCAGCGGCACGAACCAGCGAGTCGGATAGACCGCCAAGTAAAAGTCAGCCGCCTGAACCTGCTCCGAACGCAGCGTCTCTTCATACGCCTGGAGTCCCGATTGCCAGGTCAGAAGACCGATGTAAGCGACCATCAAGAATTGTGCGGCCGCGTCCAGAAACCGCATGCGTCGTGGACTGAGGAAAGGCGTCAGGACATCTGCCACGATGTGGCTGTTCTGTCGCTGAGCGACGGCCATGGGAAGAAACATCACCCCGACCATATACCAGAACGACACCAGTTCAGTCGTCCCCTCAATGGGCATCTTGAAGGCCAGCTTCATGAAAACGTCCGCGGTGATGTGGACCGCTATCAAGACCATGAAGAAGCCCGCGACGACTGCAAGCAGTTGCGTAAAGCGGTCGAGCATCGGCGTTATTAGTTTCCCATCGATCGGTGTGTTCAAGTCAGAACCGCGTTCGGAGCCAGCGACACTTCTCAAGGATCACCGGGAAGACGGCGGCAAACCGCCGTTTCTCTCGCCAGCTCCGGGCTGATCGCTTCCTAGTATTTGAGCTTGCTGTAGATTTCCCGCCAGAGCAGATCTGCAAACTTTCCGGCGTCCCGTGCGGCACCCGTGTCGGCAACGAGCTTTTCCCACTTCTCGATGTTTCTTAAATGAGTCTCTATGATGCGCTCTGGGTTCTTCACCCCTCGCTTCCTGGCGGCCTCCGCTACCGCGAGGCGCTCGCTCTCGCCGAACCTCGCCCACGCATTCTGAAAGTCAGCACCGGCCTTCACCAATTTGACGTTCTTCTCCTTGATAGCTTCGTTGAGGTTCTCTTCGCCGTGGAGGACGAAACCGCCGACCGTAGCGGTCGCCCACATCTGTGCGAATCCTCGCTTAAGGGTTTCTTTTTCCTTGCCGGTCAGGCCGTCCCAGGCAGCCCGGTTTACTGGAAAGCCCTGGCCGTGAAAGATCCCCTGGTTCTGGTCCACGATGTGGGTGACAACATCCTTGAGACCGAACGAGCGGAGCCAGTCGGGACTCGCCATGGCGCAATCGATTTGACCCAAAGTCATCGCGTTGGCGATGTCGCCGGGGCTCATCTGAATGGCAACGCCGCCCAGCTCCTTGACCCAGCGGAACCAGCCGCCCGAGGAAGCGCGGACCGAGCGGCCCTTGATTGACGAGAGATCCGCCACAGGCTTGTTGCACATCAGATAAGTGAAAGAACCTGAATAACTCGCGAAGTTGTAGACGTTCAGTTTCGCGTAGTCCGCATCGCATTCCGGACAGTCGAGAAGGGTGGTCTGTGCAGCAGCTCCGGCCGCTGCTGCGGGAGTCCTCGGGAACGCCACCATGTCCGAGACTATCGTATTGTGCGGCAGCTGGCTCGGTATGAACGCAGGAGCATTCCATCCACCTTCTGCGAGCCCGTCTCGAACACCGGCTGTCACGTTCTGAGGGGACAGCAGTTGACCGACGTAGAACCATTTGATCGTGATCGAACCGCCGGTTTGCTGTTTGATCGCCTGTGCAAACGTTTCGTTCGCGTTGAGCGCGATCCACGAGCGCGGGCTGTCGACCGGCATCACAAACTTCAGCTCCTTGGCATCCAACGGCCTCATGTCGAAGATGAGCATTGCGGCTGCGACGGTAACGCCGAGTTTTGCGTATCTCATTTCCGTTCTCCTTTTTCGAACCTATCGGGTTTTCGCCTTGCGGGCACGTCAAAACATGGTATTGGGCAGGAAAAGTGCGAGGGCAGGAAACGCCACCAGCAGCAGGACGATCACCAGATCGGCCGCCAGGAATATGGTGATTCCCTTGAATATCGCCATTAACGGCACCTGGTCGCCGACTACGGACTTCATGGCGAACACATTCAGACCGACGGGCGGAGTCATGAGGCCGATCTCGACAAGCTTGACAACGAGGATGCCGAGCCAAACCAGATCGAACCCGGCACTCTCGAACAGCGGCAAGAATATCGGCAGCGTCAATAGCATTAGCCCCATCCCGTCCATGAACATGCCGCCGATGATGAACACGATGACGATACCC
Source organism: Betaproteobacteria bacterium (assembly GCA_052387375.1). Lineage (GTDB taxonomy): Bacteria > Pseudomonadota > Gammaproteobacteria > Burkholderiales > SG8-39 > SCGC-AG-212-J23. Next base: position 15,221 of record JBQTJF010000046.1, on the reverse strand, counting down.
GACACGAGCAAGAGCCGATCGACCGCTCCACCACCCATAGACTTTGCGAGCAACTCGGGGAGGCCGTTGAGTGCCATGAACTTGGCAAGAAAGAACGCGCCAATGACGATGAAGAATATGATGACGGTCGTTTGAACTGCGTCCATCACACTCACTTTGAGCACCTGCCATGACATGGTGCGCTGGGCCACAGCAATGATGAAGGCCAGAACGACACCTACGCCGCCGGCTTCGGTCGGCGTAACGAAACCACCGTAAATACTGCCCAGTACGCCGACAATCAGTAACGGGAGGGGCCAAACTCCTCGAAGGGAGGCGAACTTTTCGGCCCACGTGATCCGTTCTTCCAGGGCCGGGGCCAATTTCGGAGTGACCTTGCAGCGAACGACGATGACGCCCATGAACATGGCAGCGGTCAGGAGCCCGGGAATAACGCCCGCCATGAACAGGCGCGCCACCGATACCTCCGCGAAAATGCCGTATACAACCATCAGGATACTTGGCGGAATCAATATTCCCAAGGTGCCCGAACAGGCGCAAACCGCCGCGGATAGCCCGGGGTCGTATCCATAGCGCCGCATCTCCGGGTACGCGATCCGTCCTACAGCAAGGGTTGTCGCGAGGCTCGATCCCGTCGTTGCCGCGAAGCCTGCGCAAGTGAAGGTCGTGGCGACAGCGAGCCCGCCGGGCAGAAACCCGAGCCACAAGCGCGCTGCCTGGTACAGCGATGTCGTCATTTGCGAGTGGTGGCAGAGCGCGCCGAGAAGCAGGTACATCGGAATGGCCGAGAACTCGAACATCGTCGCGGTCTCGTAAGGCATGTTGCGGGCAAGGCTGAATGCGCCTCGCGGCCCGACGATGAAGATCGTGCCGACGATGGCGACGCTGCCCATGGCCAATCCAATCGGCGCGCGCAAGACCATTAGTGCCACCATCGCGACGAGCCCTACGACACCAATGGCGGTCTGATCCATCAGAGCCGATTCGACACGGAGTGTTCTCCGCGTTCCTTGCCAAGCACGCTTTCTCGCGACAGAAAACGCCTCCTCATGGAAGAAGCGGAGTGCGCTGTCACTCGGGTTCTCGCACGCTAAGGTGCCGGGTCCAGCGCTGACCTGCGTCTTAAACGTCGATTATACTATCCGTAGCCAATTTACCACTATTTGCGAAATGGCACATCACCGACGGTTTAGCTTTACCAACATATCGGTAACACTTATGAGTTAGCCACTGCAGAACCGCGCGGGAGTGCGCGCGACGGGGGTTGCGGGTGACGTGAAAAGCCGGCTTTCGCCGGCTTGGTACGTCATCTGGAGGCGGCGACTCCCGGCAAATCATCCTGGATGTGTATTCTGATGATCTCCTCGAAGCTCGCGTCGGCGCGGAAGCCCAGCGCGGTGGCGCGGCGCGCATCGAAATTGCGCGGCCATCCTTCGACGATGCGCATGATCGTCGCGTCCGGCGCGCGGCGGATGCGCTGCACGGCCTTGTCGCCCGCCACCTTGCGCAGCGCCTCGATCTGCTCGGCCACGGTGGCGCTCACCCCGGGCATGTTGAGGCTGCGGCGCGCGCCGAGCTGTTCTGTATCTAGTTGTGATGCGTGAAGCAGGAATCCAACGGCGGCACGGGGCGAGGCGAACCAGTGGCGCACCGTGTCGGGCACCGGCAGGACCGCCTCCTCGCCGGCGAGCGGCTCGCGGATGATGCCGGAGAAGAACCCGGAGGCGGCCTGGTTCGGCTTGCCCGGCCGCACGCAGATCGTCGGCAGGCGCAGGCCGATGCCGTCGAGGAAGCCGCGCCGGCTGTAGTCGGAGAGTAAGAGCTCGCCGATCGCCTTCTGCGCGCCGTAGCTCGTCAGCGGCGCGCTGAGGAACTCGTCGCCGATCGCCTCGGGGAACGGCGCGCCGAACACCGCGATCGACGATGTGAAGACCACGCGCGGCCGGTAGTCCGCCTTTCGAATGGCTTCAAACAGGCGCTGCGTGCCTTCCAGGTTGACGCGGTAGCCTTTCTCGAAATCCGCCTCGGCTTCGCCGGACACCACCGCGGCGAGGTGGAAGATGAGCCCGGGCCGCGCCGCGACGAGCTTCTCGGCTTCGCCGGGCGCCGAGAGATCGGAGACGACGTGGGCGCCGTCGAAGGGCGCCACGTCGTGGAGGATCAGGTCATCTCGCGCCAGCGCTTTGACGAGCTTGCGCCCGATCATGCCGGCCGCGCCGATCACCAGCGTCTTGCTCACCAGTCAGGGTCCCAGAGCCGCCACCACGGCACGTCCTTGCGCGCGCCGCCGGGCCGCAGGTAGCGGCTGCCGGGGAAGTTCTTCTGCATGATGCGCGCCGCGTCGTCGCGCAGCTGCTCCATGCCGAGCTCGTCGTAGGCGCGCACCAGCACGAATACCGCCTCCTCCGTGGCCGGCGCCTGCGGATAGCGCTGGATCGCCGCCTGCGCGCGGTTGGCGGCGGCCAGGTAGGCGCCGCGCTTCATGTAGTAGCGCGCCACGTGCACCTCGTGCGAGGCGAGCGCGTTGACCAGGTAGCGCATGCGCGTCGCCGAGTCCTCGGCGTAGCGCGACTCGGGGAAGCGCGTCACCACCTCCTTGAAGGCGTCGAACGCCTCGCGCGTCGCCTTGGGATCGCGGTCGGACATGTCCGGCGAGGTCAGCCACCAGAAGATGCCCAGGTTGTCGTTGAAGTGGATGAGGCCCCTGAGGTAGTAGGCGTAGTCGACGTTGGCGTGGTTGGGGTGCAGCTTGAGGAAGCGGTCCACGGCGGCCACGGCGAGGGCGCGCTCGCCGTCCTTCCAGTGCGCGTAGGCGACCTCGAGCTGCGCCTGCTGGGCGTAGCGACCGTAGGGATAGCGCGCCTCCAGCTTCTCGAAGTGCTGGATGGCCTTCTCGTAGTCCTTCGAGCGCATCGCCTCCTTCGCCGCCTCGAAGAGCTCCTGGGCGGACCAGTTCGCGGTCTCGTCGTACGGGGTGCTGCTGCAGCCGGCCGCGAGGAGGAGGGCGGCGGCGAGGACAGCCAGTAAACTGGAGCGCATGCGAGGCGAGGATTATAAGTCCGAGTGGGACGCGGGCCTGGTCGCGCCGGTAAGCGCCACCGTGCCCCATTCGCTCGCCGGCCTGCGCCTGGACCAGGCGCTGGCGCGCCTGTTCCCGCAGTACTCGCGCAACCGCCTGCAGGCGTGGCTCAAGTCCGGCCACATCACCGTCGACGGCGAGCAGGCGGCGCCGCGGCGCATCGTCGACGGCGGCGAGCGCGTGCGCGTCGAGCCGCCGCCGGCCCCCGACTCGGCGCCCAAGGCGCAGCGCATGCCGCTCAAGATCGTGCACGAGGACGCGGAGCTCATCGTCGTCGACAAGCCCGCCGGGCTGGTCGTGCACCCGGGAGCGGGCGTGCCCGACCGCACCCTCATGAACGCGCTGCTCGCGCATGCGCCGCAGCTCGGCGCCGTGCCGCGCGCCGGCATCGTGCACCGCCTCGACAGGGACACGAGCGGGCTGCTGGTCGTCGCGAAGACGGTCGAAGCCCAGGCCGACCTCGCCGAGCAGCTCGCCAGCCGCAGCGTGCGGCGCGTCTACCTCGCGCTGGTGCAGGGCGACCCGCCGGCGAGCGGCGCCATCGACGCGCCGGTCGGCCGCGACGCGCGCGCGCGCACGCGCATGGCGGTCACGCATCGCGGCAAGCCGGCGCGCACGCGCTACCGCGTCCTCGAGCGCTTCGGCCGTGCCGCGCTCGTCGAGTGCCGGCTCGAGACCGGCCGCACGCACCAGATCCGCGTGCACTTCCAGCACATCCGCCATCCGCTGCTCGGCGATACCGTCTACCGCCGCGGCACGCGCCACGGCATCGCTTTTCCAAGGCAAGCCCTCCATGCCGCCGAGCTCTCACTGGTCCATCCGGCTTCAAAACAGCAGATGACCTGGAAATCTCCCCTGCCGCGCGACATGAAGCGGCTGCTCGAGGAGCTGCGCCGCGATGCTTGAGCCCGGCTGGCCGGTGCCGCCGCGCGTACGCGCGCTCGTCACCACGCGCGACATGGGCGACATGGCGCTCGAGGAGGGCCGGCGTGCGCTGCGCGCGCACCTTCCCGCCGAGCCGCGCTGGCTGCGCCAGGTGCATGGCAACCAGGTGTCTTCCGACGCAGAGGTCCTGGACACTGCCGACGCAACCGTCACCCGCGCCAGAAACACCCCGCAAGCGGTCATGATCGCCGATTGCATGCCGGTCTTCTTCGCCGACGAGGACGCAAGCGTCGTCGGCGTCGCGCACGCCGGCTGGCGCGGGCTCGCCGCCGGCGTGCTGGAGGCGACCGTCGACGCGATGCGCGTGCCGGCGGGCCGGCTGATCACCTGGCTGGGGCCCGCCATCGGCCCGCGCGCGTACGAAGTGGGCAAGGATGTGCACGGGGCGTTGCCCGCTCACCAGGCTGCGTTTGTCGTGAATCGCCCCGGGCACTGGCTGCTCGATCTCTATTCGGTCGCCCGCGCGAGGCTGCAAGCGCGCGGCGTGCAGCGGATCCGCGGCGGCGGCTTCTGCACGTATTCCGAAACGGAGCGCTTCTTCTCCTACCGGCGCGAGCGCGCCGCGGGGCGCATGGCGGCCGTCATCTGGCTCGCGTAGAATCGCGCACCCCATGACCCTCGGCTGGATCGTCGCGGCGAGCGTCGCCGGCGGCACGCTCTCCGCCGGGCTCGCCGCGTTCTCGCTCTACCTGCGCGCGAGCTGGATCCCGATGCTCGTGTCCTTCGCCATCGGCGCGCTGCTCGGCGCGGCGTTCCTCGAGATCATTCCCGAGGCCTTCGCGAAGGGCGACGCGCACCAGGCGGCGGGCGCCATCCTCGGCGGCATCTTCGCCTTCTTCGTGCTGGAGAAGCTGCTCATCTGGCGCCACTGCCACACCGAGGACTGCGAGGTGCACGACGCGCACGAGCACGGCAGGAGCGGCCTGCTCATCGTCGTCGGCGACACGGTGCACAACTTCCTCGACGGCATCCTCATCGCCGCGGCGTTCCTGCAGAGCACCGAGCTCGGCATCATCGCCGCGATCGCCATCATCGCGCACGAGATCCCGCAGGAGGTCGGCGACTTCCTGATCCTGCTGCACTCCGGGTACACGCGCGCGCGCGCGCTGGCGATGAACCTGCTGTCGTCGGCGGCCACCTTGGTGGGCGGCGTGCTCGGCTATTTCGGCCTGCAGTTCTTCGCCGGCCTCGAGCCGACGCTGCTCGGCATCGTCGCGGCGAGCATGATCTACGTCGCCGTCGCCGACCTCATCCCGGGCCTGCACCGCCGGCCGCAGCTGCGCGATACCGCCTCGCAGGCGCTGCTCATCGCCCTTGGTATCGGCGCCATCGCCGCGACCGGCATGGTTTTGCACCCCTACTAAGTAAAAAGGACTATCGATCAGGGCCTTGGGATTCATTTGACGGGGTTGGTTGTGCGGCGCAGAATCGTCCCGCAATGCACCAAAACGGGTCTCCCGACGCGCTGCTCGCCGCGATCGCGCAGACGAGCAACGAAGTCACCCAAGGCTGGATGCGGCTGATCTCCGGGACGGCCAGCCCGATGCCGTGGATGCAAGGCCTGCAGCGCGCCAACGGCAGGCACGCCGCCTATCTCGAGAAGCAGACGCGCCTGTGGAACTCCATGCTCGCCGGCCGGCGCGAGGCGCTCGCCGACCCGTCGCCCGGCGACCGGCGCTTCTCGGCGCGCGAATGGCGCGAGAACCCCTACTACGACTACCTGAAGCAGTCCTACCTGCTCGCCGCGCGCTACGTCGAGGAGCTCGTCGAGGGCGCGGAGCTCGAGCCCGAGGCGAAGGAGCGGGCGCGCTTCGCCGCCAGGCAATGGCTGGACGCGATGTGCCCGGCGAACTTTCCCGCCACCAACCCGGAGGCGATGCGCCAGGCGCTCGAGACCAAGGGCGAGAGCCTGGCGCGCGGCCTCGCCAACCTGCTCGGCGACGTGCACAAGGGGCGCATCAGCCAGACCGACGAGTCGGCGTTCGAGGTCGGCCGCAACCTCGGCGTCACGTCCGGCGCCGTGGTGTTCGAGAACGAGCTGATCCAGCTCATCCAGTACAAGGCGACGACGCCGGAAGTGGCGCAGCGCCCGCTCGTCATGGTGCCGCCCTGCATCAACAAGTACTACATCCTCGACCTGCAGCCGGAGAACTCCTTCGTCGGGCATGCGGTGGCGAGCGGCCACACCACGTTCATGGTCTCCTGGCGCAACGTCGGCCCGGAGCTCGGCCATCTCACCTGGGACGACTACCTCGAGAAAGGCGTCTTCACCGCGTTGCGCGTGGCGCGGGAGATCTGCGGCGCCGAGCAGGTCAATGCTCTTGGTTTCTGCGTCGGTGGGACGCTGCTGGGGGCCGCCCTGGCGGTGCTCTCGCAGAAAAACGATGCTTCGGTGGCGAGCGCCACGTTCCTCGCCACGATGCTCGACTTCGGTGAAACCGGGCAGATCGGCCTGTTCGTCGACCAGGCGAGCGTGGCGGCGCGCGAGGCGGCGATCGGCCGCGGCGGCATCCTGCACGGCGGCGAGCTCGCCTTCGTCTTCTCCAGCCTGCGCGCCAACGACCTGGTCTGGAACTACGTCGTCAACAACTACCTGCTCGGCGGCCAGCCGCCGGCATTCGACTTGCTGTACTGGAACTCCGACGGCACCAACCTGCCGGGGCCCATGTACTGCTATTACCTGCGCAATACCTATCTCGAGAACCGGCTGCGCGAGCCCGGCGCGCTCGTGAACTGCGGCGTGCCGGTCGACCTGGGCCGCGTCGCGCTGCCGGCGTACGTCGTGGCGACGCGCGAGGACCACATCGTGCCGTGGCGCTCGGCCTACCGCACGCTCAACCTGATCAAGGGCGACATGACCTTCGTCCTCGGCGCGAGCGGGCACATCGCCGGCATCGTCAACCCGCTGTCGAAGAACCGCCGCAGCTATTGGCTCGGCACGCCCTATCCCGAGGACGCCGAAGAATGGCTTTCTCGTGCAACTGAACACCAGGGCAGCTGGTGGGGGCGGTGGGCCGAGTGGCTGGCGCAGCACCGCGGCGGCACGCGCAAGGCAGCAAAGGATCTCGGGACGAAGAAACATCGGCCGATCGAGCCGGCGCCGGGTCGTTACGTGAAGCAGAGGCTCCACTAAGGAGGCAGTCATGGAAGACATCTTCATCGTCGGGGCGGCGCGCACGCCGATCGGCAAGTTCGGCGGCAGCCTCGCCGGGATGCCCGCCGCCGAGCTCGGCGCGCTCGTCATCCGCCAGGTGTTGCAACGGAGTCGCGTGCAACCCGAGCAGGTCTCGGAAGTCATCATGGGCCAGGTGCTCACCGCGGCGACCGGGCAGAACCCGGCGCGCCAGGCGGCGATGCGCGCCGGGCTGCCGGAGATGATCCCGTCGATGACCATCAACAAGGTGTGCGGCTCGGGCCTGAAGGCGGCGATGCTCGGCGCGCAGTCGATCGCCAACGGCGACGCCGACATCGTCGTCGCCGGCGGCCAGGAGTCGATGAGCCTGTCGCCGCACGCGCTGAACGGCTCGCGCGACGGCTTCCGCATGGGCGACGCGAAGCTCGTCGACACCATGATCGTCGACGGGCTGTGGGACGCCTACAACCAGTACCACATGGGCGTCACCGCCGAGAACGTCGCCAAGGAGTACGCGGTGACGCGCGAGGACCAGGACAAGTTCGCGCTGGCGAGCCAGCAGAAGACCGAGAGCGCGCAGAAGGCCGGCCGTTTTCGCGACGAGATCATTGCGGTCGAGATCGCCTCGCGCAAGGGCACGGTGATCTTCGCCGACGACGAGTATCCGCGCCACGGCGCGACGCTCGACGGGCTCGCGGCGCTGAAGCCCGCCTTCGACAAGAACGGCACGGTGACCGCGGGCAACGCCTCGGGAATCAACGATGGCGCCGCGGCCGTTGTTCTCTGTAACTCGAAAAAGCTCAAGGAATTGGGACTGAAACCGCTGGGGCGCATCAAGGCCTTCGCTTCGGCGGGCGTCGATCCGAAGTACATGGGCATGGGCCCGGTGCCCGCCTCCAAGCGCTGCCTCGCGCGCGCCGGCTGGGAGCCGAAGGACCTCGACCTGCTGGAGATCAACGAGGCCTTTGCCGCGCAGGCGGTCGCGGTGAACCGGCAGATGGGCTGGGACACGGCGAAAGTGAACGTGAACGGCGGCGCCATCGCGCTCGGCCACCCGATCGGCGCCTCGGGCTGCCGCATCCTGGTGACGCTGCTCCACGAAATGCAGAAGCGCGACGCGAGGAAGGGCCTGGCGTCGCTGTGCATCGGCGGGGGGATGGGAGTCGCCCTTGCCGTAGAACGCTAACAGAAAGGAAACATGAGGATCATGGGGAACCAAGCAGAAGTCGTACAGCAGCCGGAGGCGTGGCGCGACGAGTCGCTGCCGGCGACGACGCGCATCGCCTTCGTCTCCGGCGGCATGGGAGGGATCGGCAGCGCGATCTGCCGCCGGCTCGGCCGCAGCGGGCACACCGTGGTCGCCGGCTGCCTGCCGGGCTACGAGAAGAAGGCCGAGTGGCTCGAGCAGATGCGCCGCGAGGGCTTTCGCGTGCACGCCGCCGAGGGCGACGTCGCCGAGTTCGACTCCTGCGCCGAGATGTTCTACAACGTGCTCTCGGTGGTCGGTCCGGTCGACATCCTGGTGAACAACGCCGGCATCACGCGCGACGCGGTGTTCAAGCGCATGACCGAGCAGGACTGGATGGCGGTGATCAACACCAACCTGAACAGCGTCTTCAACGTGACGCGCCAGGTGATCGACGGCATGGTCGAGCGCGGCTGGGGCCGCATCGTCAACATCTCGTCGGTGAACGCGATCAAGGGCCAGTTCGGCCAGACCAACTACTCCGCCGCCAAGGCCGGCATGGCCGGCTTCTCCAAGGCGCTCGCGCAGGAGGTGGTGCGCAAGGGCGTCACCGTCAACACCGTGTCGCCGGGCTACGTCGAGACCGACATGGTGATGGCGATCCGCAAGGAAGTGCGCGAGCAGATCGTCGCCTCGATCCCGATGGGGCGGCTCGCCCGGCCCGAGGAGATCGCCGCGGTGGTCGCGTTCCTCGCCTCCGAGGAAGCCGGCTACATCACCGGCGCCAACATCTCGGTCAACGGCGGAATGCACATGATGTAGACTGCCCCCTCCCGAGGAGGAGGCCATGGCAAAGCAGCGCATCGCAGTCGTCACGGGCGGCATGGGCGGCCTGGGCGAGACCGTCTCCACGAAGATGGCCGACGCAGGCTACCGCGTCGTCGTCACCTACTCGCCGTCGAACACCAAGTACAAGTCTTGGCTGGAGGAGATGAAGGCGCGCGGCTACAGCTTCTCCGCCTTCCCGGTCGACGTGGTGGACTACGACGACTGCGCGCGCAAGTGCGCGCAGATCGCCGGCGAGTGCGGCCCGATCGACATCCTGGTCAACAACGCCGGCATCACGCGCGACATGACCTTCAAGAAGATGACCAAGGCCGACTGGGACGCGGTGATGCGCACCAACCTCGACTCGTGCTTCAACATGACCAAGCAGGTGATGGACGGCATGGTCGAGCGCGTCTGGGGGCGCGTCATCAACGTCTCGTCGGTGAACGGCCAGAAGGGCGCCTTCGGCCAGACCAACTACTCCGCCGCCAAGGCCGGCATCCACGGCTTCACCAAGGCGCTGGCGCTGGAGGTGGCGCGCAAGGGCGTCACCGTCAACACCATCTCGCCGGGCTACATCGGCACGAAGATGGTGACGGCGATCCCCAAGGAGATCCTCGACTCGAAGATCCTGCCGCAGATCCCGATCGGGCGCCTGGGCAAGCCCGACGAGGTGGCGGGCCTCATCATCTACCTGTGCTCCGAGGAGGCGGCGTTCGTCACCGGCGCCAACATCTCCATCAACGGCGGCCAGCACATGTATTAAGGAGTAGACTACGACGGTGGCGCTCCCCGAGGCGAAGATGCAGAACCAGGTCCGGTTGATCAAGAAATATCCGAACCGGCGGCTGTACGACACCAAGACGTCGAGCTACATCACCCTCGCCGACGTGAAGCAGATGGTCCTGCGGCAGGAGGACTTCCAGGTGGTCGATGCGAAGAGCGGCGACGACCTGACGCGGCAGATCCTGCTGCAGATCATCCTCGAGGAGGAGTCGGGCGGCATGCCGATGTTCACCTCGGACCTGCTCTCGCAGCTGATCCGCTCCTACGGCAACGCCATGCAGGGCATGATGGGCTCGTACCTCGAGCGCAACATCCGCGCCTTCCAGGACATCCAGAAGGCGCTGCAGGAGCAGTCGAGCCGCATGGTCGGCGACAACTCGCGCGCCTCGCAGGAGCTGTGGGCGCAGTTCATGAACCTGCAGGGGCCGGCGATGCAGAGCCTGATGCAGGCGTACATGGAGCAGAGCCAGAAGATGTTCACGCAGTTCCAGGAGCAGATGCAGAGCCAGGCGCGCAACATGTTCTCCGGCCTCACCTTCCCCGGTTTCCCCTCTGGCAGCCAGCAAAAGAGCGACAAGAGCGACAGCGAGAAGTCCTAGGGTCGGTTTCGTTTCGCTGGGCTGTCCGAAGGCTCTGGTCGATTCGGAACGCATCCTCACGCAGCTGCGCGCCGAGGGCTACGCCACGGCGCCGACCTACGCCGGCGCCGACCTGGTCATCGTCAACACCTGCGGCTTCATCGACGCCGCGGTCGAGGAATCGCTCGGCGCCATCGGCGAGGCGCTCGCCGCGAACGGCAGAGTGATCGTCACGGGTTGCCTTGGAGTCAAGAAAGATCTGATCCACGAGAAGCATCCCGCGGTCCTCGCCGTCACCGGCCCGCACGATACGCCTGGCGTGATGCAGGCCGTCCATGCGCATTTAGGAGAACTGCGGCCTCCGCCGCACGACCCCTTCGTCGACCTCGCGCCGGTGCGGCTGACCCCGCCGCACTACGCCTACCTGAAGGTCTCGGAAGGCTGCAACCACCGCTGCAGCTTCTGCATCATTCCCTCGATGCGCGGCGACCTCGTGTCGCGGCCGCTCGGCGAGGTAATGCAGGAGGCGGAGAACCTGGTGCAGGCGGGCGTCAAGGAGCTGCTCGTCATCTCGCAGGACACCAGCGCCTACGGCGTCGACGTGAAGTATCGAACCGGTTTCTGGCAAGGTCGCCCTCTAAAGACGCGCATGACCGAGTTGTGCAAAGCGTTGGGTCAGCTGGGCGTCTGGGTAAGGCTGCACTACGTCTATCCGTATCCGCACGTCGACGAGGTGATCCCGCTGATGGCCGAAGGGAAGGTCCTTCCCTACCTCGACGTCCCCTTCCAGCACGCCAGCCCGCGCATCCTGCGGCTCATGAAGCGCCCGGCGAGCGCCGAGCGAGTGCTCGAGCGCATCCGCCGCTGGCGCGAGGCCTGCCCGCAGATCGCCCTCCGCAGCACCTTCATCGTCGGCTTCCCGGGCGAGACGGAAGCCGACTTTTCAGAGTTATTGGGCTTTCTTGAAGAAGCCAACCTGGATAGAGTGGGTTGCTTCGCCTACTCGCCGGTCGAAGGCGCGGCGGCGAACGACCTGCCGCACCCGGTTCCCGTGGCAGTGAAGGAAGGGCGGCGGGCGCGCTTCATGGCAGCACAGGAAAGAACCTCAAGAGAGAAGCTGAAGGCCAAGGTCGGCAAAACGCTGACGGTGATCGTCGACGAGCCGGGCATCGGCCGCTCGCAAGCCGACGCGCCGGAGATCGACGGCGTGGTGCGCTTCGCCGGGGGCACGCCCGGCGAGTTCGCGCAGGTCCGCATCGATCGTGCCGACGAGCACGATTTGTTCGGGACATTGGAAGGCAGCCACCCGGAAAAGGAGATGACGGATGGAAAGGCGTGAAGTTGTCGTTGTCAGTGGCGCGCGCACGGCGATCGGCGACTACGGCGGCGCGCTGAAGGAGCTGCCGGCGACGAAGCTCGGTGCGGCGGCGATCAAGGAGGCGATCGCGCGCGCCGGGGTGGAGCCGGCAAGCGTCGGCCACGTGGTGATGGGCAGCGTCATTCACGGCGAGGCGAAGGACATGTACCTCTCGCGCGTCGCCGCCGTCGAGGCGGGCGTGCCGGTGGGCACGCCCTGCCTGACGGTGAACCGCCTGTGCGGCTCCGGCCTGCAGGCGCTGGTGTCGGCCTCGCAGCACATCCTGCTCGGCGACTGCGACACCGCGGTGGCGGGCGGCGCCGAGAGCATGAGCCGCGCCGCCTACTTCCTGCCCTCGGGACGCTGGGGCCAGCGCATGGGCGACGCGCAGGTGGTCGACGCCATGACCGGCGCGCTGCACGATCCCTTCGGCCACGGCCACATGGGCGTCACCGCCGAGAACATCGCCGCCAAGTACGGCTTTACCCGCCAGCGGCAGGATGAATTCGCAGTGGAATCGCACCGTCGCGCCGCGAAGGCCATTGCGCAGAAGATCTTTGCCAGCCAGATCGTTCCCATCGAGCTGAAAACGCGCAAGGGTATCGAGCAGTTCACGACCGACGAGCATGTGCGCGCCGACGCCAGCATGGAGAACATGGCGAAGCTGAAGGCGGTGTTCAAGAAGGACGGCACCGTCACCGCCGCCAACGCCTCCGGCATCAACGACGCTGGAGCGGCGGTCGTGCTTATGGAATCTTCTTTTGCCCAGAAGAAGAACATCAAGCCGATGGCGCGCCTCGTCGCCTACGCGCACGCCGGCGTCGAGCCGCAGCTGATGGGCCTCGGGCCGATCCCGGCGGTGCGCCGCGTGTTCGAGAAGGCGGGCCTCAAGCCCGCCGACATGGACGTGGTGGAGTCGAACGAGGCCTTCGCCGCGCAGGCGATGGCGGTGACCCGCGACCTCGGCCTCGACCCGGCGAAGGTGAACCCGAACGGCGGCGCAGTGGCGCTCGGCCACCCGATCGGCGCCACCGGCTGCATCCTCACCGTGAAGGCGCTCTACGAGCTCGAGCGCACGAAGAAGCGCTACGCGCTCGTCACCATGTGCATCGGCGGCGGCCAGGGCATCGCCGCCATCTTCGAGAGAACCTAGACACCCGCTTCTGAGCATTCGCAAACCCCGCATCGGCCTCGCGCTCGGCTCGGGCAGCGCCCGCGGCTGGGCGCACATCGGCGCCATCCGCGCGCTGGAGGAGCGGGGGGTGAAGCCCGACATGGTGTGCGGCACCTCGATCGGCGCGCTGGTCGGCGGCGCCTACGCCGCGGGCGAGCTCGACGGCCTGGAGAAATGGGTCACCGGCCTCGCCTGGACCACGGTGGTGCGGCTGATGGACCTCACCTGGCGCCCGGGCGGGCTGATCCGGGGACAGCGCCTCTTCAACCTCTTCCGCGAGACCTTCAAGGACGCCGACATCAGCGAGCTGCAGATGCCTTTCGGCGCCGTGGCGACCGAGCTCGCCTCGGGGCGCGAGCTGTGGCTGCGGCAGGGCAAGGTGCTCGAGGCGGTGCGCGCCTCCTGCGCCATGCCGGGCCTCTTCACGCCGGTGATCCGCTCGGGCGCGGTGGTGGTGGATGGCGGCCTCGTCAACCCGGTGCCGGTGTCGATGTGCCGCGCCATGGGGGCGGACCTGGTCATCGCCGTCGACCTGAGCTGGGGCAAGCTCGGCCCCTACCGCGACCGCGCGCGCAAGGGCATCGCCACGCGCGACGTGCCGCCCGGCGCCGACGAGGCGAAGCTCGCCGATCCGCGCATCCCGTCGATCTTCGAGGTGTTCATGACCTCGCTCGACATCGTCGAGCAGCGCGTGGCGCGCAGCCGCCTCGCCGGCGAGCCGGCCGACGTGCTGATCACGCCGCTGCTTCCCGACTTCGCCACCATGGACTACCACCGCGCGAAGGAGGCGATCGCCGAGGGCCGCACCGCCGTCGAGCGCATGGCGCCGCTCATCGACCAGGTGATCCTCTAGCCGGGGATGGAGATCTCCGGCCCCGTGACGCTCGCCGTGCTCGGGGCTGCGCTCCTGCACGCGCTCTGGAACGTGCTGGTCAAGGCGGGCGCGGACAAGGAGCTCGAGACCGTGAACATCGCGCTCGGCTCCGGGCTGGTGGCGCTCGTCGCGGCGTACTTCTTCCCTGCGCCGGCGAGCGCTTCGTGGCCGTGGGTGGCGGCCTCCGCGCTCGTGCACATCCTGTACTTCGCGTTCCTCGCCGGCGCCTACCGCTGGGGCGAGCTGTCCTACACCTACCCGGTGATGCGCGGCGGCGGCCCGATGATCGTCGCGCTCGCCGGCGCCGCGCTGCTCGGCGAGGTGCTCGCGCCCGGCCAGGCGCTCGCGGTGCTGCTCATCTGCGCCGGCATCCTCGCCCTCGCCTCTGGCCGGCACGACCGGCGCGCCACGTGGTTCGCGCTCGGCAACGCGCTCGTCATCGCCGCGTACACGCTGATCGACGGCCAGGGCGCGCGCCTCTCGGGCGCGCCGGTGAGCTACACGCTGTGGTTCTTCGCCGCGACCGGCGCGGTGGTCCTCGTCTACGGCATGGCGCGGCGCGGCGCCGCGGTGCCGGCGCACTTCCGCCGCCACTGGCTGCGCGCCCTGGTCGGCGGCAGCTGCGCGGTCGGCGCCTACGGCATCGCGCTCTGGGCGATGACGCTCGCGCCGATCGCGCTGGTGGCGGTGCTGCGCGAGACCTCGGTGCTCTTCGGCGCCGTCCTCGGCGCGCTCTTCCTCAACGAGAAAATGACCCGCCGGCGGCTCATCGCCACCGGCGCGGTGCTGGCCGGGCTGGTCGTCCTAAGAGCTTAGAAGCTTTCCTTCGTGGAGCCGCACGCGGTCCCCGGCGCGCCAGACGGGCTCGCTCGGGGTCGAGAAGGCGTGCGTGCTGCCGTCGTCGAGGCGCACCGTGACCTCCCAGCGCTTCTCGGCGCGCGCCTGCTTCTCGAGATGGTTGCCGGCGATGGCGCCGCCGACCGCGCCGAGCACCGTGGCGAGCTTGTTGCCGCGGCCGCTGCCGACCTGGTGGCCGAGCACCGCGCCGGCGACGCCGCCCGCGACCACGCCGAGGCCCTTTGCCTCGCCGGGTTCCTTTACCTCATGCACTGCCTCGACCATCCCGAACACACCGGCTTGCGAAATCTGCGGCTGGCCGGTGTGTTCGGGATGGTCGAGGCAGTGCATGAGGTAAAGGAACCCGGCGAGGCAAAGGGCCTCGGCGTGGTCGCGGGCGGCGTCGCCGGCGCGGTGCTCGGCCACCAGGTCGGCAGCGGCCGC
>JBQTJF010000045.1:0-2344 GCA_052387375.1 Betaproteobacteria bacterium | reverse complement strand
TCAGGTGCTCCATCAGCGCCGCGCGCAGCGCGTTGGACAGGCCGTTGACCGGCGGGTTGTTCATGGAAAGGACGGCGATGCCGTCGCGGACGGCGTAATGGAGTACTTCGCTCATTCGATTCGCTTTGCGAGGGGGAGAAGGGGATTCTAACCGTGCGACTGCGGCGTGCTAATTGCTCTCGAGGTAAATCCGATCGATAGGCTGATCCAGGTCCTTGCCGGCCAGCTCGAAGCCCTTCCTCCAGTCCTCGAGGTGCCGGCGCGCCCACAGGCGGCCCGCGTCCTTGTCGCGGCGGCGGATCGCGTCGAGGTACTTGCGGTGCGCCTCCAGCAGCCGCGCCGGGCCTTCCTTGACGCGCTTGAGGATCATCTCGGTGGTGTGCATCACCAGCAGCTCGGAAGGCTCGCGCGCGAGCTGCAGCGCGCGGTTGCGCGAGGCCTTGCCGATCAGGCTGTGGAACTCCGCGTCGAGCTTCGCCACCGCGTCCGGGTCGCCAAGCGCGCGCTCGGTGCGCGCGAGGTTCGCCTCGAGCTCGGCGACGATCTCCGGGGTGGCGCGCTCGACCGCCGCCTCGATGGTCGCGAGCTGCAGCGCCATGGCCGCCTCGTAGAGCTCGCGGAAGGTCACCTCGTGCAGCACCAGCGCGCGGCTCATGCGCGAGGCGAGCCGCCCGTAGTGCGGCAGGCCGACCCACAGGCGCCGGCTCGAGTCGCGGCGCACCAGGCCGCTGTGCTCGAGCAGCCGTATGCCTTCGCGCACGGTCGAGCGGTTGACGCCGAACTGGTCGACGAGCTGTGCCTCGGTGCCGATCGGCTCGCCGGGGCGGATGCGCCCGGAGACGATCTCGCGCTCGATCGCCTCGGCGACCTGGCGGTATGCCGGGGTCGAGGCCACGCGTCGAAAACGGGTCGGAGCCTGCGCCGTCCTTGACTCCATCAAATTCATTGTCCGACAATCGGACCGAATAGACAATCCACCTGAGGAGGAGGATTGCAACAAGCGTTCGCCTCGCAGCCTTTGCTGCGCGTGGAGGATGTTGCCGTCCATTTCGGCGGCATCGTCGCGCTCGACGGCGTGTCCTTCGACGTCGCGCGCGGCCGCATCGTCGGGCTGATCGGCCCCAACGGCGCCGGTAAGACGACGCTCTTCAACTGCCTGTCGCGCCTGTACCCGCTCGACCGCGGCGACATCCGCTTCGAGGGCGGCTCGCTGCTCGAAGTGCCGATCCACCGCATCGCCGCGCTCGGCATCGGCCGCACCTTCCAGAACCTGGCGCTGTTCCGCACCATGACGGTGCTCGAGAACGTCATGGCCGGCGGGCACTGCCACAGCCGCGGCGGCTTCTTCGCCAACGCGCTGCGCCTGCCTTTCGTGCGCCGCGAGGAGGAAGCGCTGCACGCCGAGGCGATGAAGATCGTCTCGTTCCTGCAGCTCGATGCGGTGGCGCACGCGCGCGTCATGGACCTGCCCTTCGGCACGCAGAAGCGCGTCGAGCTCGCCCGCGCGCTCGCCGCGAAGCCGAAGCTGCTGCTGCTCGACGAGCCCGCGGGCGGGCTCAACCACGAGGAGGTCGCCGCCCTAGCCGCGCTGATGAAGCACGTGCGCGACGCGCTCGGCATCACCATCCTGCTCGTCGAGCACCACATGTCGCTGGTGATGAGCGCCTCCGACCGCGTCGTGGCGCTCAACTTCGGGCGCAAGATCGCCGAGGGCACGCCCGGCGAGGTGCAGGCGCATCCCGAGGTGGTGAGCGCCTACCTCGGCAAGGCGAGCTGATGGCGGCCCTCCTCGAGGCGAAGCAGCTGCACGCGTTCTACGGGCCGACGCACGTCCTGCACGGGGTCAGCTTCGCCATCGAGGCCGGCGGCATCACCGCGCTGCTCGGCGCCAACGGCGCCGGCAAGACCACCTCGCTGCGCGCGCTCTGCGGCATGATCGCCACGCGCGGCGAGGTGCTGCTCGGCGGCGAGCCGATCCGCGGCCGGGCCACCGAGGACATCGTGCGCCTCGGGGTCGCGCACGTGCCGGAGGGCCGCGGCACCTTCGCCGGCCTGACGGTGGAGGAGAACCTGCGCCTGGGCGCCTACTCGCGCGGCGACAAGGACGGCCTGGGCGCCGACTTCGACCGCGTGTACCGCTACGTCCCGCGCCTCAAGGAGCGCTACCGCCAGCAGGCCGGCACCCTCTCGGGCGGCGAGCAGCAGATGCTGGCGGTATCGCGCGCGCTGATGATGCGCCCGCGCCTGATGCTGCTCGACGAGCCCTCGTTCGGGCTGGCGCCGCTGCTCGTGCAGAGCATCTTCGACATCCTGCGCGCCATCAACCGCGAGGAGAAGGTGGCGA
>JBQTJF010000044.1:0-2455 GCA_052387375.1 Betaproteobacteria bacterium | reverse complement strand
TGTACCTGGCTCTGGTTTCGCTGTTAAGCGGCAAAGCCATAAGGCACGACGTGGCGATGACCGGCGAGATCTCGCTGCGCGGCCTGGTGCTGCCGATCGGCGGGGTGAAGGAGAAGACGCTCGCCGCGCTGCGCGCCGGCATCGCCACGGTGATGCTGCCGCGCAAGAATGAGAAGGACCTCGAGGACGTGCCCGCCGAGGCGCGCGCCAAGCTGCAGTTCGTGTTCCTCGACCGCGTCGAGGACGCGGTCAGGACCGCGATCGGCGAGCTGCCGAAGGCGGAGAAGAAGGCGGCGTAGCGTCGATCTTGTCTAGGAGGTCGAGGACCGCCCGGCGTCTCGCCTCGCGGCGGCTGGCGGCCGGCGCGAAGAACTTCGCCGCCACCGACTCGTGGATCCACTGCGGGGGGCTGCGGAACGCGGGTTCCTTGACTGGCTTGTCCACTGGCGCGGCCAGTGTAGCGTAAACATCCGGTTACATTTTGGGCGGCGTAACCGCCGTAAAATCGCCGCTGTGAACCCCGGCATTTTCAAGCACCTAGCGCTGTCGCTGGCGGGCGTTATGGTCTTCGCGGCTTGCTCGACCAACCCGATCACCGGCCGCAGCCAGTACATGATCGTCTCGCACAACATGGCGGTGTCGCAGTCGGCCGCCGCCTACGGCCAGATGATGGGCGGCCTGGCGAAGAAGAACAAGATCGAGACCGGCACGCCGCGCGCCGAGAAGGTGCGCGAGATCACCGAGAAGCTCGTGGCGCAGGCGGTGCGCTTCCGCCCGGACGCGGCGGGCTGGCAGTGGGAAGTGCAGCTGATCGACGACCCGAAGGTGGTGAACGCCTTCTGCATGGCGGGCGGCAAGATGGCGATCTACACCGGCTTCTGGGAGAAGCTGAAGGCGAGCGACGACGAGATAGCGCAGGTCATGGGCCACGAGATCGCGCACGCGCTCGCCGACCACACGCGCGAGCGCATGTCGATCGCCATGACCTCGCAGGTCGGCACGCAGATCGCCGCGGTGGCGATCGCCTCGCGCGAGAACCAGGGCTTCGCGCTCGCCGGCGCGCAGATGGCGGCGCTGCTCGCCATCCAGCTGCCGAACAGCCGCGACGGCGAGTCGGAAGCCGACCAGATCGGCATCGAGCTCGCCGCGCGCGCCGGCTTCGACCCGGCCGCGGCGGCGACGCTGTGGGAGAAGATGGGCAAGGACGGCAAGGGGCCGCCGGAGTTCCTCTCCACCCACCCCTCGCCGCAGAACCGCGCCGCGCGCCTGCGCGAGCTCGGCGCCAAGGTGCAGCCGCTCTACCTCGCGGCGAAGGCGGGCCCGCCCTCGGGCGCGCCGAAGTTCCTCGCGGCGAAGGAAGCGATCAACGAGCGCGTGGTGACGAGGCCCGGCGAGCCGACGCGCGAGGAATACGCGAAGCAGGGCGCCACCGACACGCTCACCTTCCTCGCCGCGCCCTTCGAGCGCTTCAAGCGCGGCGAGACGGTGCTCGAGTGCCGCGCGAACTGCGCCTACGGCTACAACAATGGCAAGGCCGAGTGGAAGAAGCTGCACGCGGCGGGCCGCTGGCGCGACCTTGCGGTGGCGGTGGTCCAGGTCGGCTACCTCTCCGACCTCTCCTACTACCTGCTCGCCGAGGCGGCGAAGGGCCTGGAGCTGAAGGAAGCCTCGGCCGCCTACTACAAGCGCGCGCTCGACGCGGGCAGGGAGCATGGCTGCGCCGCCGAGGGCTGCGAGGGCTTCGAGGTGCAAAGGCTCGCGAAGGCCGCGCTCGGCTCCTGATGTTGGGGCGCATTCTTCGAGTCACCGACGCCGGGCGCAAGGCCTGGGACACGCAGGACGCGAAGGTGCCGCGCGACTATCGGCGCATCCTCGGCCTGATCGAGGCCGAGGCGCACTCCGACGTCATCCGCGGCTACCTGCGCCGCTATCCCGACAAGCTGATCTTCGAGTGGTTCTCCGAGCTCGAGGACCTCGGCCTCGTCGAGTCGGCGCCCGACGCCGCCGCGCACGACCTCGACTTCACCTCGACCCTGAAGCTGCCGGCGCTGATCGCCGAGGACGAGAAGCGCCTCGCCGCGGACGCCAGGGCGGCCGGCGCCTCGCTCTCGCGCAAGGGCGTCTACCTCGCCGCCGATCGGTTGAAGAACCGCCCCGCCTCGACCAGGGCGACGGCCGAGACGGTGGTGCTGATCGTCGAGGACGACCCCGACCAGCTCGCGCTCGCCGAGCTGCGCGTGGGCATGGCGCGCTACCAGGTGCGCGCCGCCGCGGGCGCCCAGGCGCTGCTCGAGGCGCTCAAGGCGGGCCCGCCCGACCTGCTGCTGCTCGACGTGATGCTGCCCGACGGATCGGCGCCGCCTTCACCGCGCTGCTCTTCGCCGCCGGCAAGTTCCTCATCGGCCTGTACATCGGCAAGAGCGCGGTCGCCTCGACCTTCGGCGCCGCCGGCTCG
>JBQTJF010000043.1:0-1726 GCA_052387375.1 Betaproteobacteria bacterium | reverse complement strand
GTCGCCGTCATCGCGCATCCGCACCCGCTTTACGGCGGCACGCTCGACAACAAGGTCGTGCAGACCCTGGCGCGAGCGTGCGTCGAAGCGGGGTACGAAGCCTGGCGGCCCAACTTCCGCGGCATCGGCGAGAGCGAAGGGCGCTACGACGAGGGCCGCGGCGAGGTCGAGGACCTCGCCGCCGTGGCCGACGCGCTCGGCGAGCGGCCGCTGGTGCTCGCCGGCTTCTCGTTCGGCGGCGCGATGGCAGGTCAGCTCGCCGCGCGGCGCGCTTGCGAGGCGCTGTTGCTGGTCGGCCCGGCAGTGACCAGCTTCGAGGTGCCGGCGCCGCAGGTGCCGTGCCTCGTCATCCACGGCGAGGTCGACGAGACCATTCCGCTCGCGGCGGTGCTCGATTGGGCGCGGCCGCAAGACCTGCCCGTCACGCTCGTGCCGGGCGCCGATCATTTCTTCCATCGCAGGCTGAGCGTCATCCGCGATATCGTCCGGCGCTGGCTCGGATGAGCATCCTCAGCGCGCGCGGGCTGAGGAAGTCCTACGGCGAGCTCGTCGTGGTGGACGGCCTCGACCTCGAGGTCGAGCGCGGCGAGTGCTTCGGCCTGCTCGGCCCGAACGGCGCCGGCAAGACCACCACGCTGAAGCTCTGCCTCGGCCTGGCCGCGCCCGACGCGGGCGAGATCTCGCTGCTCGAGGAGCCCGTGCCGGCGCGCGCACGCGAAGCGCGCATGCAGGTCGGGGTGGTGCCGCAGTTCGACAACCTCGACCCCGATTTCAGCGTGATCGAGAACCTGCTCGTCTACGGGCGCTACTTCGGCATGCCGGTGGCGAAGGCGGCCGAGCGCGTGCCGGCGCTGCTCGAGTTCGCCGGGCTGGCCGGGCGCGAGGCGTCGAAGATCAGCGTCCTGTCGGGCGGCATGAAGCGGCGCCTGACCCTGGCGCGCGCGCTGGTCAACGACCCGCAGCTCGTCTTCATGGACGAGCCGACCACCGGCCTCGACCCGCAGGCGCGCCATCTCATCTGGGAGCGCCTGCGGCGGCTCACGCAGGAAGGCAAGACGCTGGTCCTCACCACGCACTTCATGGAGGAGGCCGAGCGGCTCTGCCACCGCCTCGCCATCATCGACCGCGGCCGCCTCATCGCGCAGGGCACGCCGCGCGGGTTGATCGCCGAGCACATCGAGCGCGAGGTGGTCGAGGTACACGGCTCGGGCTACGAGGAATGGATGCAGCAGGCGAAGCGCCTCGCGCCGCGCGTCGAGCGCGCCGGCGACACGGTGTTCTGCTACGGCGGGAACGTCGACGCCGTGGTGAAGAGCCTCGCCGGCCGGCCGGAGCTCATCTGGCTGCGCCGGCAGGCCAATCTCGAGGACGTGTTCCTCAAGCTCACCGGGCGCGACTTGCGGGATTGAATGAGGGACTGATGAAGACGCTCCTCGAGCTGCGCTGGATCGCCGTCTGGCGCCGCAACATGCTGGTGTGGCGCAAGCTGATGGCGGCCTCGGTGCTCACCAATCTCGCCGACCCGCTGATCATGCTCTTCGGCCTGGGCTACGGCCTCGGCGCGCTCATGCCTTCGATCGAGGGCATGTCCTACATCATGTTCTTCGCCGCAGGGCAGATGTGCACAGCCACCATGTTCACCGCGTCGTTCGAATCCATGTTCTCCGGCTTCTCGCGCATGCACGGGCAGAAGACCTGGGACGCGATCCTGTACGCGCCGCTCACC
>JBQTJF010000042.1:0-11140 GCA_052387375.1 Betaproteobacteria bacterium | reverse complement strand
CTGCGTCTCGATGCCGGGGATGGTCTCGACGCCGTGCCAGAACTCGCCGAAGGCGCGGTCGAACTTGTCGTAGTTCGCCTCGTCCTTCACCAGCGCCGCGCGCGACAGGTAGTAGAACTCGTCGATCGACGGGCCGATCACTTTCCGCTGCATGGCCTCGAGCAGCGTCAGGTACTCCTTGATGGAGACCGGCAGCTTGTGGCTCTTCAGCTTGAGGAAGAAATCGATCAGCACCCGCCCATGATACTAGTGGCGGGGCCGCGGATCCTTCCTGCCGCCGTCGTTGGGGTCCGGCGTCGAGCGCCTGGGATTGCTGGTGGCGGTGGCCTCGAGGAGCAGTCCCTCGGTCCGAATTCTTCAGAGAGGCTTGATGTTCGACGCCGCCGGGCCCTTGGGTCCCTGCGTCACGTCGAACGAGACCTTCTGCGCTTCCTTCAGCGACTTGAAGCCGCTGCCCTGGATGTTGCTGTGATGGGCGAAGAGGTCCTTGCCGCCGTCATCGGGTGTGATGAAGCCGAAGCCCTTCGCGTCGTTGAACCATTTCACGGTGCCTGTAGCCATTGCTGTTCCATCCTTGAGTCAGTTTGCGGGACGAATCCGGGCCTCGCTTGCGGGCACGACGATCAAGGGAGGGAACGTGCTGCGGTTCGCTGCTCACTGCTTGAGATCCTGCGCGCACACTGTAACACAATGGCGGCGATGGCTCCGGCGCTGCAGGTCCTCAACGAGGTATTCGGCTATCCGGCCTTCCGCGGGCAGCAGGCGGAGGTGATCTCGCACGTGTCCGGCGGCGGCGACGCCCTGGTGCTGATGCCCACGGGCAGCGGCAAGTCGCTGTGCTACCAGATCCCGGCGCTGCTGCGCGAAGGGACGGCGCTGGTGGTCTCGCCGCTCATCGCGCTGAGGCAGGACCAGGTGGCGGCGCTGGCCGAGCTCGGGGTGCGGGCCGCGTTCCTCAACTCGACGCTGAGCGGCGCGCAGGCGGCCGAGGTCGAGCGGCGCGTGCGCCGCGGCGAGCTCGACCTGCTTTACGTCGCGCCCGAGCGCCTGATGACCGAGCGCTGCCTCGCGCTGCTCGCGCACAGCCGCCTCGCGCTCGTCGCCATCGACGAGGCGCACTGCGTATCGCAGTGGGGCCACGACTTCCGCCCGGAGTACCTGCAGCTCTCGCTGCTCAAGGGCCGCCTTCCCGGCGTGCCGCGCATCGCCCTCACGGCGACCGCCGACGGGCAGACGCGCGCCGAGATCCTCGAGCGGCTCGAGCTCGGCGGGGCGCGGGTATTCGTCTCGAGCTTCGACCGGCCGAACATCCGCTACCGCATCGTGGAGAAGGACGACGCGCGCCGGCAGGTGCTCGACTTCATCCGCGCCGAGCATGCCGGCGAGGCCGGCATCGTCTACTGCCTGTCGCGCCGCAAGGTGGACGAGACCGCCGCTTTCCTGGAGTCCCACGGCATGCCTGCCCTGGCCTATCACGCCGGCATGGACGGCGAAGCGCGCCGGCGCCACCAGGAGCGCTTCCAGCGCGAGGAGGGCGTCGTCATGGTGGCCACCATCGCCTTCGGCATGGGCATCGACAAGCCCGACGTGCGCTTCGTCGCCCACCTCGACCTGCCCAAGAGCGTCGAGGGCTATTACCAGGAGACCGGCCGCGCCGGCCGCGACGGGCTCCCCGCGGACGCATGGATGGCCTACGGGCTGCAGGACGTGGTGCAGCTTCGCCGCATGATCGACGAATCGCCGGCCGGCGAGGCGCAGAAGCGCATCCAGGCGGCGAAGCTCGACGCGATGCTCGGTCTGTGCGAGACGGCGGAATGCCGGCGCGTGCGGTTGCTTGGCTACTTCGGCGAGGCATCCGGTCCGTGCGGCAACTGCGATACCTGCCTCGACCCGCCGGCGACGTTCGACGGCACCGAGGCGGCGCAGCAGCTCCTTTCCTGCGTCTACCGCACCGGCCAGCGCTTCGGCGCCATGCACGTGATCGACGTGCTGCGCGGCGAGGCGACTGCCAAGGTAACCCAGCGCGGGCACGAGCAGCTTTCCACCTTCGGCATCGGCGCCGCGCGCAGCGGCCGCGCGTGGCGCGCGATCGCGCGGCAGTGCATCGCCCTCGGCCTGCTGCGGGTCGACCACGACGCCTACGGCGCGCTCAGGCTCACCGCCGCGAGCCGGGCGATCCTGAAGGGCGAGCAGCGCGTGGCGCTGCGGGCATGGCGCGAGGCAAGGAGAAGCTCTCGGACGAAAAAAGCATTGCCACAGGGACTGTCCGGCGAAACCCGGACCCTGTTCGAGCAGCTGCGCGCCTGGCGTGCCGGGGCGGCGCGCAGCCACGGCGTGCCGGCCTACGTCATCTTCCACGACGCCACCCTTGCCGAGATCGCCCGCGTGCGGCCGGCATCGCTCGATGCGCTGCGCGGCATCAGCGGCGTGGGCGCGAGGAAGCTCGAAGCCTACGGCGAGGAGATCGTCGGCCTGGTGCAGCGGGCCTGAGGCCCGCTCAGCGCCGCTCGGGCGGCTCCAGCGAGCGGCAGGGCCCTAGCACCATCATGAGGACCACGGCGCGGCGCAAGTCGCGCGGGCGCTGCAGGAGGGCGCGCACCGGATGCAGGCGCCGCGGCGCGGGCGGCTCGGCGGTCGCGACCGGTGCCGGCGCGGGCCGCACGGCGGCGACCGGCGCCGGCGCGGGTGTGCGGCCCCAGATGTCTTCGAGCGGCTCCTCCGCAGGCGGCGGCGCTGCGCCTTGCTCGCCCGCCGGCGGCTGCTCTTCCTGCCGGCGGCGGCGCGCCGCCATCTGGGAGAGGACGTTGAAGAGGACGATGCCGAGGAAGACCAGGACCTAGATCACCTCGAGCGGGAAGCGCTCCATGGCTACGGCCGGCGCGGGCTGGAGGGCCCTTCGCCGCTCGCGATGGCGCCGCGCATCTCGGTGTCGGCCTGCACGTTCTTCATGCGGTAGTAGTCCATGATCCCCATGTTGCCGGTGCGGAAGGCTTCCGCCATGGCGCGCGGCACTTCGGCCTCGGCTTCCACCACGCGCGCGCGCATCTCCTGCTCTCGCGCCACCGCCATGGCGCGGCGCTCCTCGGCCTTCGCCTGCGCGATCTGCTTGTCGGCGTTGGCCTGGTCGATCTGCAGCTTGGCGCCGATGTTCTCGCCCACGTCCACGTCGGCGATGTCGATCGACAGGATCTCGTAGGCGGTGCCGGCATCCAGTCCCTTGGACAGGATGTGCTTGGAGATGTGGTCGGGGTTCTCCAGCACGCTCTTGTGGTTGGTGGCCGAGCCGATGGTGCTCACCATGCCTTCGCCGACGCGCGCGATGATGGTCTCCTCGCCCGCGCCGCCCACCAGGCGGTCGATGTTGGTGCGCACGGTGACGCGCGAGACGACGATGAGCTGGATGCCGTCCTTCGCCACCGCGGCGATCTTCGGCGTCTCGATCACCTTGGGCAGCACCGACATCTGCACCGCCTCGAGCACGTTGCGCCCGGCGAGGTCGATGGCCGCGGCGCGCTGGAAGGGAAGGGGAATGTTCGCCTTGTCGGCGGAAATCATCGCGTTGACCACGCGTACCACGTTGCCGCCGGCGAGGTAATGCGCCTCCAGGTCGTTGACCGTGAGCTTGAGGCCGGCCTTGACTGCGCTGATGCGCGCCGTGACCACGGTATTCGGCGGAATGCGCCGCAGGCGCATGCCGACCAGCGTGAACAGGCCCACGTAGGCCCCCGAGGCCCAGGCCGCGATCCACAGCGGGATGGGCACCAGGTACAGCAGCAGGAAAATCGCGACGACGACGACGATGAGGAGCCCGAACCCCCCCGTGATGCCCGTGCCCAGTGCATTCATGCTTTTTCCTCCTCGTTGGTATTCGTTGTCCGGCGCACGACGATGCGGTTGCCGTCCACGCGTATGACCTCGACCGGCGTGCCGGGTTCGATGAGCTCGCCCTCGGACACCACGTCCACGCGCGCGCCCTCGATGTCGGCGATGCCCGCCGGCCGCAACGGCGAGCTGGCGCGGCCCCGCTTGCCGAGCCAGCGCCGCTCGGGCTCCGGCTCGGCGGCGAGCCCGGTGTCGAGGATGAGGCGCCGCCCGAAGGGCGTGCGCGGCAGGTAGCGCAGCAGCAGGAAGCTCGCGGCGAGGGCCACCAGCAGCGAAAGCACGATCCGGCCCGCGGCCAGCATGAAGTACTCCGGCGTCGCGCCCGTGCCCACCACGCTCATCACCAGCGCGGCGAGGAGCGCGAGGGTGCCGAGGATGCCGGCGAAGCCGAAGCCCGGGATGACGAAGAACTCGAGGAGCAGCAGCGCCACGCCCCCGGCGGCGAGCAGCAGCTCGCCCCAGCCCGCCAGCTGCACCAGCCAGTGGCCCCAGAAGAACGCTGCCAGGCTGCCGACGCCGATGGCGCCGGCAATGCCGAACCCGGGGCTGCGCAGCTCGATCAGGATGCCGAGCATGCCGATGGTGACCAGGAGCGAGCTCAGCACCGGGTGGGTGAGGAAGCGCACCACGTTCTCCGCCCAGTTGGGCGAGGCGCGCCGCAGCTCGGCGCCCTTGATGCCGATCGCCTCGAGCGCGGCTTGCAGGCTCCCGGCACGGTGCTCGGCGACCTTGTGCTTGAGCGCCTCCTCGGTAGTAAGCGTGAGGAGCTTGCCCTTCTCCACCACGCCGGGGATGGCGACGTCGGCATCGACCATCGCCTCGGCGATGAGCGCCGGGCGCTTGCGGCTCTCGGCGGTGGCACGGAATTCCTTCCTCACGTAGGAGACGGTCTTTTCCGAGACCGCCTGCGTGCCCTCGCCGCCGGACTGCACCGGGGTCGCGGCGCCGATGGTCGAGCCGGGCGCCATCACCAGGTGCTCGGCGGCGAGCGAGATCAGCGCCCCCGCCGAGATGGCGCGCCGGTTCACGTAGGCGAGGGTCGGCAGCTGCGCGCCCAGCAGCGCATCGCGGATCTGCACCGCGGCGTCGACGCGCCCGCCGAAGGTGTTGACTTCCAGCACCACGGCGGCGGCGCCGGCGGCCGCCGCCTCGTCGAGGACGCGCTGCACGAAGGGCGCGAGGCCCAGGTCGATGATGCCTTCGACGGGCGCGACGTACACCACCGGCGGGCGCGGGCGCCGCTCCTGCGCGGCGAGCCCCCACGGCAGGGCGAGCGCGAGGGCCGCCAAAGCGGTGGCGATTCTCACCAGATGAGCCCCACCAGCCACAGCGACAGGAACGGGAAGGCGAGGAGCAGCGCCACGCGCACCACGTCGGCGGCGAGGAACAGGAACACGCCCTTGTAGGTCTCGGACATCGGCACGTCGGGCGCGAGCCCGTTCACCACGTAGACGTTGAGGCCGACCGGCGGGGCGATGAGGCCGATCTCGACCACCGAGAGGATGACGATGCCGAACCAGATCGCTTTTTCGGTGAGGCGCAGCCCGTGCAGGTCGAGCTCCATGACCAGGGGAAAGAGGATCGGCACCGTGAGCACGATCATGGACAGCTCGTCCATCACCGAGCTGAGCGCGATGTAGAGCAGCACGATGGCGCCGATCACCGCCATCGGCGGCAGCTCGAGCGCGGACACCGACTCGGCGAGCCGCGCCGGCATCTGCGAGAGGGCGAGGGCGCTGTTCAGCATGTCGGCGCCGAGGAAGATCATGAACACGAAGCCGGCGGTCTCGGCGGTGGAGAGGAACGAGCGCTTGAAGGCCTGCACGCCCATCTCGCCCTTGAGCAGCGCGGTGAGGAAGGTGCACCCGGCGCCGATCGCCGCGCCCTCGGTGGGCGTGAAGAAGCCGCCGTAGATGCCGCCGAAGACGACGAGGAAGATGAGCGCGATCGGCCACACCTCCTTCGCGGCCTGCAGCAGCTCGCGGCTGCTGTGGCGCGGCTGCGCTGGCCCGTGCTCCGGCCGGAAGCGCACGTAGACGGCGATGGCGGCGATGTAGAGCGCCGCGGCGATGATGCCGGGGACCATGGCGGCGGCGAAGAGCTTGGCGATGTTCTGCTCGGCGAGGATCGCGTACACCACCAGCACCACCGAGGGAGGCACGAGGATGCCGAGCGTGCCGCCGGCGGCGAGGCTCGCGGTCGAAAGGCGCCCGGAGTAGCCGTGCCGGCGCATCTCCGGCAGCGCCACCTGCGTCACCGTGGCGCAGGTGGCGACCGAGGAGCCGCACACCGTGCCGAAGGCGGCGCAGGCGAGCACGGAAGCCATGGCGATGCCGCCGCGCACGTGGCCGATCAGCGCGTTGGCGAAGGCGAACAGCGCGCGCGACAGCCCGCCCTGCGTGGCGAAGGCGCCCATCAGCAGGAAGAGCGGGATCACCGACAGGTCGTAGTTGGAGAGCCGCGCGTAGGCGATGCCCTTGAGCAGGTTGAGGAACGGCGCCTCGCCGGCCATGCTCAGGTAGCCGAGCGCGCCCGGGATGAACATGGCGACGGCGATCGGCACCCGCAGCGCCATCAGCGCCAGCATGCCGGCGAACATGGTGATACCGAGCGTGAGGCCGGTCATGCGCGAAAGGGGTCAGAGCAATTAACGAGAAGCTGCATTTATCCCTTCTGCGTTAATTGCTCTGACCCCCTAAAGGATTCCCAGGCGGTGTAGAGCGCTACCACGGCAGTCAGCGCAAGTGAGGGGACGATGGCCGCGTAGGCGATCCACTGCGGCACGCGGCTGATCATGGCGGTCTCACCCGAGGCCCACACGCCGTGCGCGCCGACCCCGGCGCGCCAGGCGACCAGGCCGATCACCAGCGCGAGGAGCAGGGCGCCGATCGCGTCGAGCACGGCCTGCGCGCGCTTGGGCAGCCGCACGGTGAAGAAGTCGACGATGATGTTGGCGCGCGCGAGCTGGCACCAGGGGAGGAAGGCGGCGATGCTGATGGCGCAGGCGAACTGCACCAGCTCGAAGTCTCCCGGGATCGGCCGCCCGAGCACGCTGCGCCCGGTGATGCTCGCCACCGACATGCCGATCATCACCACCAGGACCGCGCCGCCGGCGAAGGCGAAGGCCTTCGCCGCCAGCTCGATTGCCCTGCGCAAGGGGCGCTAGCTGCTACTTGCTGTACTTCGCGACCATCTTCTGCGCGTCGGCGTAGGCCCGCTTGGCGTCGAAGCCCGGCTTCGACAGGTCGGCGAGGAACTTGTCGATCTCGGGCTGCACCGCCTTGCGGACCTTCGCCACCTCGGCCGCCGGGATGCTCGTGAACTTGTTGCCGGCCTTCTTCGCCATCTCCATGCCGGGCTTCTCGACCTCTTCCCAGGTCTCGCCGGCCCACTTGGCGATGTGGCGGCCGGAGTTGCTGTCGATCGCCTTCTTCAGGTCCGGCGCGAGCGCGTCGTAGCGCTTCTTGTTCATCAGCACCGAGAACACCGAGGTGCCGATGCGCGGCTGGCTGCCCGAGAGCGTGATGTGGTTGTGCACCAGCTCGTGGATCTTGAACGCCGGCATGATCTCGTAGGGCAGGAGCACGCCGTCGATCACGCCCTTCGTCAGCATGGTCTGGATCTCGGTCACCGGCGAGCCGACCGGCGTCGCGCCGACGCCACGCAGGAACACGCCGCCGCCGCGGTTGGCGGTGCGGATCTTCAGGCCCTTGAAGTCGGCGAGCGAGTTGATCGGCTTGGAGGCGCTGATCACCGCGCCGTCGTGCGTGTAGAGCAGGATCACCTTGTAGGCCGCGTACTCCTCCTTCAGGTACTTGTCGAAATAGTCCTGCAGCGCCTGCGCGGTGGCCGAGGCGCGCGTGTGCAGGAACGGCACCTCGAACACCTCGGTGCGCGGGAAGCGGTCGGCGGTGTAGCCGGGCAGCGTGAAGGTGAGGTCCACGACGCCGTCGCGCACCTGGTCGACGAGCTGCGGCGGCGTGCCGCCCAGCTGCATGGTCGGGTAGAGATCGACCTTGATCTTGCCGCCCGAGGATTTCATCACCTTCTCCGCCCAGGGCATCATGAAGCGCGAGCTGGGCGGCGCCTTGGGCGGCACGAAGTGGTGCATCTTCAGCGTTTCCTGCGCCGCCGCGGGCAGCGCCGTGGCGGCGAGCACCGCCGCCGTTGCGAAAGCTTTCCTCATTTGTTCCCTCCTCCTGTGAAATGGCATTGGATTGTATGCGCTGTCGCGCCAAGCGGGCGAGTCGGCTGCACTATCCCGCATGCAGATAAACGCGTCGCCGGTTCCCGCGTTTACGTCGGCGCGGACCGGGCCGCGCCCGGATGGCGGGGGAGCACGATGGCGGCGACGAGGCCTCCTTCGGACGCGTTGTGTAGCTCGACGTCACCCCCGTGCCAGCGCGCGATGTTGCGCGCGATGCTCAGCCCCAACCCGATTCCGCCGGTACCCGGATTACGCGACGACTCGAGGCGGTAGAAGGGCTCGAAGACGCGGTCGAGCTCTGCCGCCGGAATGCCCGGCCCGCGGTCGCGCACGGCGACGCGCAGCCGCTCCGGCGTGTCCTCCAGCTCGATCGCCGCGCCGCCGCCGTAGCGCAACGCGTTCTCGATGAGGTTGTCGAGGCAGCGGCGCAGCGCCTGAGGATTTCCGGGGTAGGGGGCCTGCACCGCGCCGGTCACGCTCAGCTTCTGGCCGACGTCGCGCCGGTCGTCCGCGACGCTCTCGACGAGCGCGCTGATGTCGATCGGCTGGCGTTGCGGTTCGGCGGCGGAGCCGCGGAAAAACTCCAGCGTCGAGCTGACCATGGCCTCCATCTCGTCGAGGTCGCGCTGGATCCGGGCCGCGGCTTCTCGATCGGCGAGCATCTCGGTGCGCAGGCGCAGCCGGGTGATGGGAGTTCTCAGATCGTGCGAAATTGCCCCCAGCAGCCGGGTGCGCTCCTGCAAATGCGCGCGTACGCGTCGTTGCATGCGGTTGAAAGCGGCGATGACCTTGCGGATCTCGCTGGGGCCGGCGTCCGCGATGTCCGGGCCGTCCGGGTTCTCGCCGATCTGGTCGGCGGCGCGCGCGAGGTGGCCTAGGGGCCGCGTCGTCATGTAGACGAGCGCCGCCGCGAGCGCGAAGCAGGCCACCACGAGCAGCAGCAGCTGGGGCAGCAGGGTCTCCAGGCGGCGCAGCGGCTCCTGCGGCACCACGGCCGAGAACACCGCAACGCTGCCGTCTTCCAGGCGGATCTGCGCGATCACGGAGAACGTGGCCGGAACGAGGTAGTAGAAGTGCCTCGCGAACCACGCCTCGAAAGCGCTGGCCGGCGAGCGAACCCCCGGTGCACCGCCGGCGCGCGGCGGCGAGGTTATCTCGAGGCGGATCGGCCAGGGCGCGCCAAGCTGCGCGCGCAGCGTATCGCGGAACGCCGCCTCGTAGCGGTCGTGCTCCGTGTAGCCCTCGCGCAAGGCGGTGAATCCGTCGCTGAGGTAAACGCGCAGGTGCTGGCCGTCGACAGACTCCAGCACGTGGCGCCGTTCGCCGGGCGGCAGGCGGTTGAGGATGCGCGCGTTCTGCGCGATGCGCGCGGCGATCTGCGTCGCCGCCAGCCGGTACACCGCCTTGCCGCGGTCAAGAAGGTTGAGCGTCGCGCCCGCGGCCTGGGCGAGCAGCAGGCCGACGGCGAGCACGAGCAGCGTGCGGCCGAACAACGAGCGCGGCACCAGGCGCATCAGTCCAGCCGCTCGACGGCGGCGGCGAAGACGTAGCCTTCGCTGCGCACGGTCTTAATGATGCGCGGCTCGCGGCCGTCGTCGCGCAACCGGGCGCGCAGCCGGCTCACCTGCACGTCGATCGAGCGGTCGAAAGGGCTGTTCTCACGGCCGAGCGCCAGGTCCATCAGCTGGTTGCGGTCCAGCACGCGGTTGGGGTGCTCGACGAATACGGCGAGCAGGCGGAACTCGGCGCCGCTCAGGCTTACCACGACGCCGTCGGGCGCGGTCAACTGGCGCGCGGCGAGGTCGAGCGTCCAGCCCGCGAAGCGCAGCCGGTGGGCCAAGCCCTGCGCGGGCGGCAGCGCGCGCGCCCGGCGCAGCACGCTGTTGATGCGCGCGAGCAGCTCGCGCGGGTTGAACGGCTTGGCAAGGTAATCGTCCGCGCCCATCTCCAGGCCGATGATGCGGTCGAGCTCGTCGCTGCGCGCGGTGAGCATGATGACCGGCAGCCTGGAGCTCGAGCGCAGATCGCGGCACAGCGACAGGCCGTCCTCGCCGGGCAGCATCACGTCGAGCACCACGAGATCGGGCCTGCTGGCCTGCAGCAGGCGCCGCATATCGCGGCCATCGGTGGCGCGCGAAACGCGAAAGCCATTGCGCTCGAGGTACTCGCCGAGCAGCCCGCGGATCTCCGGATCGTCGTCCACGACGAGGATGTGCGCCGGCCGTTCCATCGGGCCGCTATATGGCCACGGTGCCGCCCGCGCGGTCAAGCCGGCGAGTAACGCCATGTAACAAGCGCGCGTACCGCAACATTCCGCAACGCGGCACGACAGCGCGATACAAAAGTCCGCCGCCGCGACATTCGCCGTTTACATGGCTGCGCTGCAATGCGCCGCGCGACGCGCAAGCGCAAACCGATCGATTCATCAACGCATGAAAGGATCCGACATGAAAGCCCTCTTCGCCGCATTGTTCGCTGCCCTGTTCGCCCTCGTCCACGTTGCCGCCTACGCGAATACCGAGGACAAGGAGGAGAGCAAGGCGCCGACCACGGAGCAGAAATCCGAGCAGGACAAGGACAAGGACAAGGACAAGGAATCCGACGAGAAGAAGTCCTGAGTCTCACCGGCGGCGGGCGGGCATCACCCGCCGCCGGCCTTGTGCTCCCCAGAGCCGTCGCGCAGCCGAAGCGGGAGCTAGGCGCCCTTCGCGCGGGTCATGAACACCAGCCGCTCGAAGAGGTGCACGTCCTGCTCGTTCTTCAGCAGCGCGCCGTGCAGCGGCGGGATGATGGTCTTGCGCTCCTTCGAGCGCAGCGCCTCGGCCGGGATGTCCTCGGCGAGCAGCAGCTTCAGCCAGTCGAGCAGCTCCGAGGTCGAGGGCTTCTTCTTCAGGCCGGGCACCTCGCGCACCTCGAAGAACGCCTCCATCGCCTCGCGCAGCAGCGACTTCTTCAGCGTCGGGAAGTGCACGCCGACGATCCTCTCCATCGTCTCCTTGTCGGGGAAGCGGATGTAGTGGAAGAAGCAGCGGCGCAGGAACGCGTCGGGCA
>JBQTJF010000041.1:0-7045 GCA_052387375.1 Betaproteobacteria bacterium | reverse complement strand
AGTGCATCTTCGGCGTCTCTGACAGCTATCCGGAGAAGCTTGAAGTTCTGAAAAGAATGGAACTGCAATGCGTCGAATGGCGCTGGAAGCTCCGCGACAGGACGCACCGGCTGCGCCAGGTGCACGGCGACTTCCATCCCTGGAACATCATGTTTCGCGAAGGCACCGACTTCAGCGTGCTCGACCGCTCGCGCGGCGAATGGGGCGACGCGGCGGACGACGTCGCCTGCCTCGCCCTCAACTACCTCTTCTTCTCGCTGCAGCGCTCCGGCCGCCTCGAAGCCGGTTTCGAGCTTCTGTGGCGGCGCTTCTGGGAGCGCTACCTCGAGCGCTCGGGCGACGCCGAGCTCCTCGAGGTGGTGGCGCCCTTCCTCGCCTTCCGCGGCCTGGTGATGGCGAACCCCCTCTGGTACCCGGCGCTCAGCCCTGAGATTCGGGAAAGGATGCTCCGTTTCGTCACCCGCGTCCTTGAAGATCCCTCATTCGACCCGGCGCGGGCGAACGAGTACTGCGCGTGAGCTTTGCGGTCTGGCTCACCGGCCTCTCCGGCTCGGGCAAGAGCGCGATCGCGCGCGAGCTCCTCGCGCAGCTCCATGCGCGCGGCGTCGACGCCGCGCTGCTCGAGTCCGACGTGCTGCGCACCCAGCTCACGCCGTTTCCGCGCTACGACGAAAAGGACCGGGATTTCTTCTACAGGGCCATGGGCGACATGGCCACTTCCCTGGTGAAGCAAAGACCTGTTGTCGTGGACGCCACCGCCAACCTGCGCCGCTACCGCGACGCCGCGCGCTCGCGCATCGCGCGCTTCGCCGAGGTCTACGTCGACACGCCGCTGGAAGTCTGCAGGAAGCGCGACCCGAAGGGGCTGTACAAGAACGCCCGGGCCCTGCCCGGCGTCGGCGCGCCCTACGAGCCGCCGCTCGCGCCCGAGCTCACGGTGCACGGCGACCGCGGCACGCCTGCCGCGGCAGCGGCCACGATTGTCGCTTTCCTCTCCGAGCAGGGCTGGCTTTAGCAAAATCGGTACGATCGTACCGATTTTGGAGACCCTCAGCGCTCGTGCCAAGGCCGGTGGAGCGCGGTCAACGCGCGGTAACGGCGCGCGTTGCAGGTATCAAATGGTGCTGCCGCCGGAGCAGATCTCTTCCCGTATCTTCATCGTGCGCGAGCACAGGGTGATGCTCGACCAGGACTTGGCAACGCTCTATGCCGTTTCGACGGGAGCCTTGGTCCAAGCGGTAAAGCGCAACCCGGCGCGGTTTCCCGCCGACTTCATGTTTCAGCTTACGGAACAAGAGCTTACGCGTTTGAAATCACAATCTGTGATATCAAAGATGCGAAGTGCAGGACGCGGCGGGCGCCGCTCGCTCCCCTATGCCTTCTCGGAACAGGGCGTGGCGATGCTTTCGACGGTACTACGAACCGAGCGAGCCATCGCGGTCAACATCGCGATCATGCGCGCCTTCGTTCGGCTACGGCTTCTCGCCGCGGCGAACCTCGGGCTCGCGAAGAAGCTTGACGATCTGGAGCGCCGGGTCTCTGGTCATGATGAAGCCATTACGAGCATCGTGCGGGCAATCCGGGAGCTTGCCGCGCCTGCGCCGTCGAACAGGCGCCGCATCGGGTTCGTCTAGCCAGCAGGAGAATTGATCGGCGTCAAAGCGCGCCTCTTGCCGGGGCATAGGCTGCGAGGCATGGATCCGGCGGTTGCAACGCTGCTGGAAGTCGACCGCGAGTACCGCGACCAGGCTGTCGCGGGGCAGCTGCAGCGGATCGCGCCCCGCCGCTTCAACCCCGAGCACGTCGCGTGGCTGCCGGTGCTGCACGTGCGCCGCGACGGCCGGCACTTCACGGCGCTCTACTCCAACACCGAGCGCGCGCACGAGCTGCACCGCACCCACGACTGGGTGGTGATCATCTACGACGACGGGCAGTGCACGGTGGTGACCGAGTACCGCGGCGCGCTCAAGGGCAGGCGCGTGGTGCGCGGGCGCGAGCCCGAGTGCCTGCAATACTTCAGAGCTTCTTCGCCACCCGCACGACGGGCGGCGCCTGCTTCGGCGCCTCGCTGACCTCGAAGCCGAGCGCGCGGACGAAGCCGAGCATGTCGGCATTGTCGCTCATCACCAGCCCCTCCATGGTCTCGAAGCCGCGCTCGCGCGCGGCGCGGATCAGCGCGGTCATGAGGAGCCGCGCGATGCCGCTGTGATGCCAGTCGTCGGCGACCACGATGCCGAACTCGCAGCTCGCGCCGCCGGGATTGGCGACGTAGCGCGCGTCGCCGACGAGCTGCGGCTCGCCGTCGATGCTCGCCTCGCACACGAAGGCCATGTGGCGGTCGTAGTCAATGTGGGTGAAGAAATGCACCAGCGCGCCGTTCACGGAGCCGGCGTACTTCATGAAGCGCCGGCGGCGCGTGTCGCCCGACAGCCGGTCGAGGAACTGCTGCTCGCTCGGCGCGTCGTCCGCCCGGATCGGGCGGATGAGCACCGTGCGCCCGTCGGGGAGGCGGCGGCGCTGCTCGAGCGCCTTGGGGTAGTCGGCCATGAGCAATTGTCGAAGCCGCCGCGGGAGTCGAATTGACCCATGTCAAATGCTGGGGCGGCGCCTGAATGGAGCGGTGCTGCGCGCCTGCGGCGTCTGATCGCGTTTGATCGAGGTCAAGCGGCCCGGGGCGGCGCGCGCTAAGTTATCTCCATGAAGATCCAACGCCACGGGCGGCGCCGGAGCCGCTGATGCTCACGCTCGAGGACTGCCTGGCGCTGTGCGAGCTCAGCGAGGAAGAGGTGCTCGCCATCGCGCATCACGAGCGCATCCCCGAGATCGCCGCGGCCGAGCTCGGCAACTACCTGGTGCATGCGCCAGGGGGCGAGAGGCGCATCAAGGCGATCATCCGCGACGACATCGCCGAGGCCTGCGCCTGCGGCGACCGCACGCGCGAGCTGGCGCTGAAGCATCTGCTGCGCGAGTTCGTGCTGCACCACCCGGCCTGCGAAGAGCGCCACCGGGCGCGGCTGGCAGCCTAGCCGTGGACCGCGACAGCATCCTCGCCAAGATCGAGCACGAGAGCGCCGAGCTGCGCGCGCGCTACCCGCACGTCCACGAGTGCATCCCGGCGCTGGCGCAGTGGACCGAGGGCGAGCAGCCGCGCTATTCGCTCGGCCTCGACATCCGCTGGCCGCAGCACCAGGCGCTGGTGAGCGGCCCGGCGCATGCCACCGCCGAGGCGGCGGTCGAAGCCGCCTTCCGGCTCGCGCGCGAGCGGGCCTTCGCTGAGCATGTCCGGCGACGGGATTGATCCTGCTCAATAGGCCGGCCGGGCCGCGTCGTATCGTGGAGGCGTCCCTGCAAAACCCACCGGAGGTCATCATGGACGTCACCACCGACAAGCTCGTGCAAGATCTCAGGACCGTCGTCGGCGATGCCGAGGAGCTGCTGAAGGCCACCGCGAGCCAGGGCGGCGAGCAGATCGCCCGCATCCGTTCGCGCGCCGAGGAGTCGCTGCGCATCGCGCGCGCCCGCATCAAGGAAATGACCCACAGCGCCGAAGCGCAGGCGCGCCAGGCCGCCGCCGAAGTGGACAAGCAGGTGCACGACAGCGCGTGGACGGCGGTCGGCATCGCCGCCGGCGTCGGCGTCGTGGTCGGCTTCCTGCTCGGGCGCAAGTAAGCGGCAGATTGGACGTAGATCAAGATCGCACCGCGACTACGTGCAAAGCGGCGACGAGGTGCTGCAGCGCGACCGCGGCATATCGGTGCGCAAGGGCGAGACGCGCCCGGAATAGATCTAGCCCCTTAGTGCAGCGTGCGAGCGAACGTCCGCCCGCACAGCAGCGCCAGAGCGCCGGGCTCCTCGTCGACGAAATCGAGCAGGGCGACCGACACTTCGCCCAGGAGCTCATGCGGTTGCAAGCTCCATGGCTGGGTCTCCATCTCGGTCAGCACCAGCTCGCCTGCGTCCTGTACCGCGAAGCCCACCAGGCCCGGCCAACGGCGGAAGAGTCTGGCGACCAGAGCTTCGAGGCGGGCTTCCGCGTGCAGCGTCTTCATGACCGCTACCCTACGCCGGCGGCCGGCGCGCGCCCATCGGCGCCTTCCGATACGGGGCGGGAACGCGGCTGATTTTGCCTGTAGGAAGATTCCGCAACGGATTGTGGTGGATCAAGACACTCGCCGGCGCCGCGGCAGTAAGATGGCCGCATTCAGCGCGGGGAGGCGGGCATGGGCGCACCGGATTCGCTGTCGCGGCAGACCGTGGCCGAAGTCGGCCGCCGGCAGGTCGGGCGGCTCGCGCGCAGCACCTATGCGATGGTGCTCGCCGGTGGTCGCGGCAGCCGCCTGAAGGAGCTTACCGACTGGCGCTGCAAGCCCGCCGTGCCCTTCGGCGGCAAGTACCGCATCGTCGACTTCACGCTCTCCAACTGCGTCAACTCCGGCGTGCGCCGCATCGGCGTGGCGACGCAGTACAAGTCCTACAGCCTGATCCGCCACCTGCAGCGCGGCTGGAGCTTCCTCGACGGGCGCATCGGCGAGCACGTCGACATCCTGCCGGCGCAGCAGCAGCTCGACGAGCAGAGCTGGTACCGCGGCACGGCGGACGCGGTGTTCCAGAACCTGAACGTGCTGCGGCGCGACGGTTGCACCCACGTGCTGGTGCTTTCCGGCGACCACGTCTACAAGATGGACTACGGGCGCCTGCTCGAGGACCACGCGGCGCGCGGCGCGGACGCCACGGTGGTGTGCGTGGAGGTGCCGCTCGCCGAGGCGGGCGGCTTCGGCGTGGTGAGCGTGGATGCCTCCGGCCGCATCATTGCCTTCGACGAGAAGCCGGCCGCGCCGCAGCCGATGCCCGGCTCGGTCGACCGCGCGCTCGCCAGCATGGGCGTCTACGTCTTCAACGCGGCGTTCCTCTACGAGCAGCTGATCCGCGACGCCGACGACCGGCGCTCGGGCCACGACTTCGGCAAGGACCTGATCCCGCACATCGTCGGCCGCTACCGCGTGCACGCGCACCGCTTCGCGGAAAGCTGCGTCGCCATGCCCGACGGCGCTCCCTACTGGCGCGACGTCGGCACGCTCGACGCCTACTGGGAAGCGAACATGGAGCTCGCCAAGGTCACGCCGCAGCTCAACCTCTACGACCGCGACTGGCCGGTGTGGACCTACCAGGAGCAGCTGCCGCCGGCGAAGTTCGTCTTCGACGACGACGGCCGCCGCGGCATGGCGCTCGACTCGATGGTCTCCGGCGGCTGCATCATCAGCGGCGCCACGGTGCGCCGCTCGGTGCTCTTCTCCAACGTCAGCGTGCACGACGGCGCGCTGCTGGAGGACTGCGTCGTGCTGCCCGACGTGGTGGTAGGGCCCGGCGTGCGGCTCTCGCGCGCGATCGTCGACCGCCACTGCCGGCTCGAGGCGGCGCCGCTCGCGGACACGCGGCGCTTCCGCGTCACCGACAAGGGCCTGACGCTGATCACCCCGGAGATGCTCGGCCAGCAGGTCCACCAGCTGCGTTGAGCCTTCCTACTCGCGAAGACGGCCGACCTCGCGGGAAGCGATCAGCCGCGGCCCCAGGAGATCCAGTAGGCGACTTCGCCGCCGCGGTCCGGCCGCCGCCGCAGGGATCGCCACCAGCGGACGAGGCGAGCGGCCACGGCTAGCTCGCCCGCGCGCGCAGCAGCCGCTCGAGCTCGTCGATGTCGAGGATGCGCACGTGCTTCTGCTCGACCTCGATCAGGCCGTCCTTCTGGAACTGCGAGAAGAGCCGGCTCACCGTCTCGAGCTTGAGGCCGAGGTAGCTGCCGATCTCGTCGCGCGTCATGCGCAGGTGGAAGTCGGAAGCCGAGTAGCCGCGGCGCACGAAGCGCTTCGAAAGGTTGGTGAGGAAAGCGGCGAGACGCTCTTCGGCGCGCATCGAGCCGAGCAGCATCATCACGCCGTGGTCGCGCACGATCTCGCGCGCCAGCACCGCGTGCAGGTGGCGCTGCAGCGCCGGGATCTCGCGCGCCATCTGCTCGATGAGCGTGTAGGGCATGACGCACACCTCGCTGTCCTCCAGCGCGGTCGCGGTGCCGTTGTACTTGCCGCTGCCCAGCCCGTCCATGCCGAGCAGCTCCCCGCCCATGAAGAAGCCGGTGACCTGCTCGCGGCCCTCGCCGTCGACGAGGCTGGTCTTGAAGAAGCCGCTGCGGATCGCGTACACGGTCCTGAACTCGTCGCCGGCAGCGAACAGCGACTCGCCGCGCTTCACGCGCCGGCGCGCGTAGACGATGTTCTCGACGCGGTCGAGGTCGTCGAGGCAGACGCCGCCGGGCAGGCACAGCTCGCGCAGGTTGCAGCTCGAGCAGGTGACTTCGAACTTCGGATTTTGGCTCATCGGCTTGAAGGACTTCTTGGGCTGAAAAGCGAGGACCGCGGACATGGCGTCTCCCTGGTGATCAAGCAACGGCCGCGCGCTGGGCGACGACGTCGCGCACGCGCTCGATTTCGCTGCTCTTGTCGAAGAAGTCGCGCGCCCCGAGCTCGGCGGCGAGGCGCCGGTAGGGCTCGGAGGCGAAGTTGGACAGCATGTAGACGTCGATCTGCGGCGCCAGCTCGTGCACCGCGCGCAGCACGTCGAAGCCCGAGCCGGTGGCGAGCTTGAGGTCGCACAGCACGATGTCGGGCTTCGCGTCGAGGATGTTGCGGATGGCGCGCTCGGCGCACGCGGCGCTGCCGGCGACGCGCGCGCCGGGCACGGCGTTGATCAGGCTCTCGAGGCGCTCCAGCACCAGGTGCGAGTCCTCGACGAGAAAGACGTTCTTCATGCCGCCAGTGTGGCGGCGCGGCGCGCCCCGGCCTATCGGCGGCGGCTGAACTTCAGGGTAGGAGCTTTCCTATTTCGCGTGCGCCGCCACGGCCTCGCGCAGCCGCTCGAACTCGGTGCTCTTGTCGAAGAAGTCGCGCGCCCCGAGCTCGGCGGCGAGGCGCCGGTAGGGCTGGGAGGCGAAGTTGGACAGCATGTAGACGTCGGTCTGCGGCGCCAGCTCGTGCACCGCGCGCAGCACGTC
>JBQTJF010000040.1:0-18770 GCA_052387375.1 Betaproteobacteria bacterium | reverse complement strand
TGACCATCGCCAACGGCACCAGCGCCGCGAGCGGCCCGACGGTGCAGTTCACCGCCCCGGCCGAGGGCGGCGCCCTCTCGGGCAACGTGCAGGGCCCGCCCAACTGCGTGGTCACCGGCTCGAACATCGCCCGCGTCATGTTCTACCTGAACGACGCGTGGACCAACACCGACGGCAACCTCGACAACGGCCTGGGCTGCTGGATCGATGCCACCAAGTACCCGGACGGCTCGTACACGGTGAAGGCGGTCGCCTACGACGCCGCAGGCAGGACCGCCACGGCGACGCGCGGCATCGTCATCAAGAACGCCGCGGCGCAGAACGTGCCGCCCAGCGTCTCCTTCAAGGCGCCCACGTCCGGCGCGACGCTGAAGGGCCTCGTCAACAGCACCACCTGCGAGGCGGCCGCGTCCGACGGCGACGGCTCGGTGCAGAAGGTCGACTTCTACCTCGGCACCGCGTTCGTCAACAGCAAGACCGCCGCGCCCTGGCAGTGCAACCTCGACACCACCAAGTTCCAGGACGGCGCGCACACCCTGATGGCGGTGGCGACCGACAACCTGGGCGCCTCGGCGAGCACGCAGGTCGGCGTGAGCATCGACAACTCGACCTCCAGCGACGGCGGCTCCTCGGGCAGCGCCATCTCGGCGGGCGACATCGTCTACTGGGCGAGCGCCGACACGCTCTTCAGCCAGCAGTCGGGCTACACCGCGCAGGTGATCGGCACCTACACCAGCGCGCCGTCCATTCCCGAGACCGGCATCCACGGTACCGTGCTTTCGAACGGCGACTCGCTGCGCCTGGGCAAGAGCGCCGACCCGGTGGACTCCTCGCGCAAGACGCTCACCTTCCAGCTCGGGCCGAACGACCCGAAGACCTCGGGCTCGATCCGCTCGGAGCTTTCCTTCGCGCCGAAGATCGAGCACGACAAGGTGTACTGGAACGCGCTGCGGACCTACGTGCACGACTACGGCACGCTGCCGAGCAGCGAGTCGTTCGTGATCGGCACGCAGCTGCACTCGGGCGACAACAGCCGCGGCCTCTCGCCGTCGTTCTCGATCATCTCGAACGGCGGCAGCACCTTCCAGATCTACGCGCTGTACAGCACCAGCTCCAGCCCGAGCCAGGGCAACACCGTCACCACGCGCTCGCCGAAGTTCGCCATGCCCTTCGGGCGCTGGGTCGACTTCGTGTTCAAGTTCAAGCAGAACACGAGCGGCGGCGGCTTCCTGCAGGTGTGGATGGACGGCACGCAGATCGTCGACTACCAGGGCTCGCTCGGCTTCAACACGCCCGGCTACAAGGACTACATGAAGTTCGGCTACTACAACTGGAGCGCGTTCAACACGCCGCGCAAGGTGCAGCTGCGCTCGCCGGTGACGGTGATCGATCCCACGGGCAGCAAATACAAGCCCGAGGACCTGCGCGCCTATATCCGGGCGCAGCCGTAAGGCGCGCGCCAAGGGAGGCCCCATGCGCAAGCAACCGCAACGCCCGGCCGGCTTCACGCTGCTCGAGCTGCTCGTCGTCATCGTCATCATCGGCCTGCTCGCCGGGTACGTGGCCCCACGCTACTTCTCCCAGGTGGGCAGGTCCGAGGTCCAGGTGGCGCGCGCGCAGATCGACTCGCTGGAGAAGGCGCTCGACCAGTACCGCCTCGACATGCGCCGCTACCCGAGCGCGGAGGAAGGCCTCGACGCGCTGGTCGCCCGGCCGGCGAGCGCCGCGAGCTGGCACGGGCCGTACCTGAAGAAAGCCGTGCCGAACGACCCGTGGGGCCGGCCGTTCGTCTACCGCGTGCCGGGCGAGAAGGGCGACTTCGACCTCGTCTCGCTCGGCCGCGACGGCAGGCCCGGCGGCGCCGGCGACGACGCCGACATCGTCCTCAGATAAGGGAGACCGATGCGTTTCGAAGTGCACGCCGTCGATGCGCGGCAGCAGGTAGTGGCGCTCACCCTGGAGGCCGCCAGCGAGGCGGCCGCCAGGGACACCGCGCGCAGCCGCGGGTTGGAGGTTTTTGATGTGTCACAAAAATCTCTCTCCTTCGGCTTTGCCAGGCGGAGCCGCTTCTCCTCCCTCCTCTTCTCCAAGGAGCTGAAGTCGCTGCTCGAGGCGGGGCTCAACCTCGTCGAGGCGCTGCAGACGCTGGCGGAGAAGGAGGCGGCGGGCGAGCGCGCGCAGCTGCTCTCGGCCATCGTCGCCGCCCTGCATCGCGGCGAGCCGCTCTCGCAGGCGCTCGCCGGGCTGCCGCGCGCCTTCTCGCCGCTCTACGTGGCGACGGTGAAGGCGGCCGAGCGCACCGGCGGCGTCGCCGAGGCGCTCGGGCGCTTCATCGCCTACCAGGAGGAGCTCGAGCGGGTGAAGAAGAAGGTGCTCTCGGCGAGCATCTACCCCGCCATCCTGCTCGCCGTCGGCGCGCTGGTGCTCGGCTTTCTCCTGCTCTACGTCGTGCCGCGCTTCGCCGGCGTGTACGAGGACATGGCGGGCACCCTGCCCTTCTCCTCGCAGCTGCTGCTCGCGTTCGGGCGGTTTGTCGGCAACCACGCAGTACCGATAGCAGGAGCAGTGATTGGCATTTCCGGGGTTGCGATCTGGGCATTTTCCCGTCCGGAAGTTCGCGGCTGGCTCGACACACGTCTATGGGCGCTGCCGGGCATCGGCAGCCGCATGAAGGTCTACCAGCTCGCGCGCCTGTACCGCACGGCGG
The DNA here is from genome assembly GCA_052387375.1 of Betaproteobacteria bacterium. Classification (GTDB taxonomy): domain Bacteria; phylum Pseudomonadota; class Gammaproteobacteria; order Burkholderiales; family SG8-39; genus SCGC-AG-212-J23. The sequence continues at coordinate 16,063 of JBQTJF010000040.1, read as the reverse complement.
GCATGCTGCTGCGCGCGGGCATCCCGGCGGTGCGCGCGCTCGACATGGTGCCGGGGCTGCTTTCGGCGCACCTGCGCCCGCAGCTCGCGCAGGCGAAGAAGCTGATCGAGGAAGGGCGCTCCATGTCCGCCGCCTTCGCCGCCGCCGGGCTCGCCACGCCGGTCGCCTCGCGCATGATGGCGGTGGGCGAGCGCTCGGGCGACATGGGGGCGATGCTCGGCGAGATCGCGCGCTTCCACGACGAGGAAGTGGCGCGCCACGTGGACTGGTTCACGCGCGCCTTCGAGCCGGTGCTGATGGCGCTGCTCGGCATCGCCGTCGGCCTGGTGGTGGTGCTCATGTACATGCCGATCTTCGAGCTGGCGGGGAGCGTCAAGTGAGCGAAGCGCTGGCTCAGCTCGCGCAGCGGCTGCTCATGCCGTCGGCCGACCTCGAGGCCCTGCGCGCGCTCGCGCCGGCCTTCGACCTCGTGCCCTTCGCCGAGGCCTCGCGCCGCGGCTGCGTCGCCGCGCGCGACGCCGAGGGCCGCGTCGCGGTCGTGCTCGGCAATCCCTACGACCTCGACACCCAGGACTGGATCGAGGAGCGGCTCGCCGCGCCCTTCGTCTACCGCGTCGCGCTCGCCGAGGACGTCGGCGCCTACCTCGCCGAGCAGGAGAGCGGTCTCAAGGCGCTGGACGGCATCGAGAAGCAGTTGGATGAAAGAAACAATCCTTCTCATGTGGAGATCTCGTTTGAAGCAGCCGCGGAGGCCGACAGCACGGTGGTCAGGCTGGTCGCCTCGACGCTCTACGACGCGCTGAAGGCCGGCGCGAGCGACGTGCACCTCGAGTCGACCGGCGGCGGCCTCGCCATCAAGTACCGCGTCGACGGCGTGCTGACCGCGGCCGACACCATGCCCGGCGCCGAGCTCGCCGAGCAGGTCATCTCGCGCATCAAGGTGATGTCGGAGCTCGACATCGCCGAGCGGCGCGTGCCGCAGGACGGCCGCTTCAAGGCACGGCGCGGCGGGCGGGAGATCGACTTCCGCGTCTCGGTGATGCCGAGCGTGTTCGGCGAGGACGCGGTGCTGCGCATCCTCGACCGGCGCGCCCTCTCCGACCAGCTGCAGGGGTTGACCCTCGACGCTCTGGGTCTTTCTCCGCAGATGAAGAGCTGGTTGAGAAACCTTTCCACCCAGCCCTACGGCATGCTGCTGGTCACCGGCCCCACGGGCAGCGGCAAGACGACGACGCTGTACGCGATGATCAGCGAGTCGAACCACGGCCGCGACAAGATCATCACCATCGAGGACCCGGTCGAGTACCAGCTCGCCGGCGTGCTGCAGATCCCGGTGAACGAGCAGAAGGGCCTCAGCTTCGCGCGCGGCCTGCGCTCGATCCTGCGCCACGACCCCGACCGCATCATGGTCGGCGAGATCCGCGACCCGGAGACCGCCGAGATCGCCGTGCAGTCGGCGCTCACCGGCCACCTGGTGTACACGACCGTGCACGCGAACAACGCCTTCGACGTGCTGGGGCGCTTCCTGCACATGGGCGTCGACCCGTACAACTTCGTTTCGGCGCTGAACGCGGTAATGGCGCAGCGCCTAGTAAGAGTCATCTGCAAAAGTTGCCTTTCCCGGGGTTGTAAGGACTGCCGTAACACCGGCTTCCGCGGCCGCAAGGCGATCGGCGAGCTGCTGGTCCTCAACGACGAGATGCGCGAGCTGATCATCGCCCGCGCGCCGGCGCGCAAGCTGACGGACGCGGCGCGCGCCGCCGGCACCGTGCCCCTGCGCGAGGCGGCGATGCGCCTCGTCGAGCGCGGCGAAACCACCTTCGAGGAGATCAACCGTGTCACTTTCGTGGCCTAAGAAGCACCTGCGCATCGGCCTGGGCCCGGACCGCATCATGGTCGCGGGCGCGAAGGCCATCGACGTGCCCCAGGGCGACGGCGGATGGGAAGCCGCCGTGAAGGCGCTCGGCGCATTTCTCGAGGGAAAGGCGGGGCAGGCAAGCATCGTCCTCGCCGACCAGTTCGTGCGCTACGCGCTCCTGCCCTGGAACGAGACGCTGAAGGCGCCCGAGCAGTGGCTTGCGCTCGCCAGGCACCGCTTCGGCGGCCTGCACGGCGCGCGCGCCGCCGACTGGGAGGTCAAGGTGAGCGAGACCGCGCCGATGGGCGCGCGCCTCGCCTGCGCGGTGGACAGGTCCTTGATCAACGCCTTGACGGAGAAGCTCGCCGGGGCGGGCATGAAGCTGACTTCGGTGCAGCCCTTCCTCGTCGCGGCGTACAACCGCATCCGCACCACCGTCGGCGACGGCTCGTGCTGGGTGGTGGTCGAGGAGCGCGGGCGGCTCACGCTGGTGCTGATCCAGCGCAGCGCCTGGCTCGCCATCCGCAGCCGCCGCTGCGACGAGCGCTGGCGCGTCGTGCTGCCCGAGATCCTCGAGCGCGAGAGCGCCTTCCTCGGCCTGTCCGCGCCCTGCACGCGCGTGATCGTGTGCGCGCAGAACGGCTTCGACACCCAGATGCACGACGACTGGCACGCGCACGCGCTCAGCTACCGCGACCTGGCGCTCGCGGCGGACTAGGGATGGTCAGGCTCGACATCGACTTCATCCGCAGCCGCCGGCGCGCGGCGTGGGCGGGACGCCTGCTGCTGGCGGTCGCGCTCGCGCTGGCCGCCGACGCCGGCTGGACGTACCTGCGCCTGCGCCAGACGCTCGACGCGGACCAGGAACGGCTCGCCGCGCTGCAGCCGCGCCCCGGGCGCAAGGTCGCTGCCGAGGAGATCGCCGCCGCGCGCGAGACGCTGCAGCGCCTGTCGCTGCCGTGGGCGCAGCTCTTCGGCGCGCTCGAGTCGGCGGCGAGCCCGCGGGTGGCGCTGCTCGCGATCGAGCCCGACCCGCGCTCGGGCAAGGTGACGATCTCGGGCGACAGCAAGGACTACCTCGCCGCGCTCACCTATGTCATCAACCTGCGCCGCGCCGAGGGCTTGAGCCAGGTCGAGCTGGTGCGCCACGAGCAGAAGGCGGGCGAGGTGGCCTTCTCGGTATCGGCTTCCTGGGCGACGCCGTGAGGCAGGACCCGCACCGCCTCAAGGAAGACCTCGGCGGGCTGGGCCTCGCCGCGCTGGCGCTCATCGCCGCGGCGGTGCTCTTCCACGCGCTCGCCGTGCAGCCCCTGCAGGAGCGCAGCCGCGCGCTGCAGGCGGCGCTCGAGCGCGGCGCGCCTGCCGGCGCCGCCGCGAGCCGCCTCGACGAGCTCTACGGCTATCTCGACCGCGGCGAGGAGCGCACCGACTGGCTCGCCAAGCTGCACGCCATCGGCCGCGCCACCGGCGTGCGCGCGCGCTCGGCGACCTACCGCACGCACGCCCCCGGCGGGCGCCTCGAGCGCTACGAGATCGTGCTGCCGGTGAGCGGCAGCTACGCGCAGATCCGCGAGTTCATGAAGCGCGCGCTGGCCGAGGTCCCGGTGCTCTCGCTCGACCAGGTCTCGCTCAAGCGCGAGAAGCGCACCGAGGGCACGGTGCAGGCGGAGCTGCGCCTCACGCTGCACGGGGTGAGGAAATGAGACCGGTGCTTCGCAAGTCCTTGATGGTCCTGGCGGTGGTGGGACTGGCGGCTTCGGTCGTGGCCGGCCGCGAGAAGCCCGCCGGCCCGGTCGAGCCGGCGGCGCGCGTCGACACGCGCATCCGCGCCGGCGACGAGCTCGACCTCGCGCGCCTCGAGCGCCGCGCCGACGAGGGCGCGAGCACCGATCTATTTGCCAGCCGGACCTTTTCGGACGGAAAGAAGATTTCTCAGAAAGCGGATAAACCCGCGGCCCCGCCCCTGCCCTTCGCCTACCTCGGCAAGGTGATCGAGGGCGGCAAGGTGGAGATCTGGCTCTCGCGCGGCGGCGAGCTGCTCGCGGTCGCCCCGGGCGACAGGATCGGCGCCGACTACCGCCTCGACGCGGCCGAGGGCGACACGCTCGCCTTCACGTACCTGCCGCTCGGGCAGCGGCAGACCATGGACCTACCCAAGGTGAACCGATGACGAAACGCCTCTCCATCCTTTTGCTCGCGCTGTCGCTCGCCGCCTGCGCCACGGACGACCGTTTCCGCGAGGCGCGCTCGCTCATGGAGTCGGAGCAGACCGAGGAGGGCCTCGCGCGCATGGAGCGGCTCGTCGCCGAGAACCCGGGCGACAGCGAGCTGCGCAACTACTACCAGCGCCACCGCGCCGTCGCCGTGCAGCGCTACCTGCAGGCCGGCGACAACGCGCGCGGCGCCGGCCAGCTCGACCGCGCCGAGGCGGCCTACCGGAGCGCGCTGCGCTTCGACCCGGAGAACGCGCGCGCCAGGGCGGCGCTGCAGGCGCTCGAGCGCCAGCGCGGCACCGCGGCGCAGCTCGCCGAGGCCGACGCGGCGCTGCAGCGCGGCGAGCCCAAGGAGGCGCTCGAGAAGGCGCGCCAGGTGCTCGCCGCCGATCCCGCGCAGCGCGAGGCGCGCGCCATCGTGCGCAAGGTCGAGGAGGAGCGCCTGCGCGCCGAGAGCGCGCCGCCGCAGCTCGCCGCGGCGCTGAAGAACACCATCACCATCGAGCTGCGCGACGCGCCGGTGAAGAGCGTGTTCGAGATGATCGCGAAGAGGAGCGGCCTCAACTTCGTCTACGACAAGGACCTGCCGGCCGGCCTGCGCACCTCGGTGTTCGTGCGCGACACCACCATCGAGGAGGTGATCAAGACCGTCCTCATGACCAACCAGCTCGAGAAGCGCGTCCTCAACCCGGCCACGCTGCTCATCTACCCGAACACCGCCGACAAGGCGCAGGCCTACAAGGAGCTCACGGTGAAGAGCTTCTACCTCGCCAACGCCGACGTGAAGCAGACCGCCAACATGGTGCGCCAGCTGGTCAAGACGCGCGACCTGTACGTCGACGAGAAGCTCAACCTGCTCGTCATCCGCGACACCCCCGAGGCGGTGCGCGTGGCCGAGAAGCTGATCGCCAGCCAGGACCTCGGCGACGCCGAGGTGATGCTGGAAGTCGAGGTGCTCGAGGTCGGCCACAGCCTGCTCGAGGACCTGGGCGTGCAGTGGCCGGGGTCGGCGAGCCTGGGCCTGATCGGCGCCGCCGGCGTGCCGGGACAGATCACCGCGCGCGAGGCGCAGGACCTGAACGGCAACAACGTGCGCATCCGCGTCAGCGACCCGCTGCTCGCGGTCAACCTGCGCCAGCAGGCCGGCCGCACCAACGTGCTCGCCAACCCGCGCATCCGCGTGAAGAGCCGCGAGAAGGCGCGCATCCATATCGGCGAGCGCGTGCCGGTGATCACCACCACCGCCGGCGCCACCGGCTTCGTCTCGGAGTCGGTGAACTACCTCGACGTCGGCCTGAAGCTCGAGGTGGAGCCGCAGGTGAGCCTGGAGAACGACGTGTCGATCAAGATGGGGCTGGAGGTGAGCAACATCTCGGCCGAGACCAGGACCGCCTCGGGCACGCTCGCCTACCAGGTGGGCACGCGCAACGCCGCGACCACCCTGCGCCTGCACGACGGCGAGACGCAGGTGCTCGCCGGCCTGATCAGCGACGAGGACCGCCGCGCCGCCAGCCAGGTGCCGGGCCTCTCGCGCCTGCCGCTCATCGGGCGCCTGTTCCGCAACGACAACGACAGCGCCAACCGCACCGAGATCGTGCTGCTCATCACGCCGCGCGTGCTGCGCAGCATCGAGCGGCCCGCGGCGCGCATCGAGGAGTTCAACTCGGGCACCGAGCTCGAGGTCGGCCGCGCCGGGGCGGCGCCGGCCGTCGCGCCGATGATCGTCGCCCCGGCGACCCCGGACGCGCCGCCGCCGCCCGGCAGCCCCGCCCCGCCGGCCGCGGGGCCGCTGGTCCCGCCGGCCGCGGGGCCGCTGGAGAGGAAATGAAAGGCTTCACGCTGATCGAGCTGCTCATCACGGTGGCGATCCTGGCGGTGCTCGCCTCGGTGGCCCTGCCGGTGGCCGAGACCACCGTGCAGCGCGGCAAGGAGCAGGAGCTCAGGCTCGCCCTGCGCGAGATGCGCAGCGCGATCGACGCCTACAAGGCGGCGTTCGACGAGGGCGCGATCGAGCGCAAGATCGGCGCCTCGGGCTACCCGCCGACGCTCGCGGCGCTGGTCGAGGGCGTGCCCGACGCGAGGACGCCCGAGGAGAAGCGGCTGTACTTCCTGCGGCGCATCCCGGCCGACCCGCTCGGCGGCGGCGCCTGGGGCCTGCGCAGCTACGCCAGCGCGGCCGACGATCCGCGCGAAGGCGCCGACGTGTACGACGTGTACTCGCGCAGCGAAGGCATCGGCATCAACGGCGTGCCGTACGGGGAATGGTAAGGACATGAAAAGCGGCAAGGGCTTCACCCTGGTCGAGCTGATGGTGGTGCTCACCGTCGTCGCGCTGCTGCTGTCCATCGTCGTGCCCGACTACGTCGGGCGCACGCGGCGCGCCGAGGAGGCGGTGCTGAAGGAGAACCTGGTGCTCATGCGCGATGCGCTGGACAAGCACTACGCCGACGCCGGGCGCTACCCGGCGACGCTGGACGAGCTGGTGGCGAAGCGCTACCTGCGCGCCATCCCGCCCGATCCTCTCACCGGCTCGGCGGCCACCTGGGTGCCGGTGCCGCCCGCCGACGCGAAGCGCGGCGGCGTGTGGGACGTGAAAAGCGGTGCCAAGGGTCATGAGCGCTGGTAAGGAAAAAGGGTTTACTTACGTCGCCGTCCTTATCCTCGTCGCGACGCTCGGCGCGGTGGGAGCCGCCTACGGCGAGCTCACCTCGCATGCCGCGCAGCGCGAGCGCGAGCAGGAGCTGCTCTTCGTCGGCGACCAGTTCCGCAAGGCGATCGCCTCGTACTACCGCCACGGCGAGCGCTATCCGGCCACCCTCGCCGAGCTCCTCAGGGACTCGCGCCACCCCCACCCGGTGCGCCACCTGCGGCGCATCTACCGCGACCCGCTGACCGGCGGCACCGAGTGGGGCCTGGTCCGCGCGCCCGACGGCGGCATCCTCGGCGTGCACGGCCTGTCGCAGGAACGACCAATCAAATCAGGGGGTTTTGCCTACCGCGACCGCGCCTTTGCCGACGCCACCTCCTACGCGCAGTGGCAGTTCGTCCACGTCCCGCATAGTCCGGCCGGACTAGCCCCCCCGCGCGCCCAGGAAACCCGGCGGTAGCACCATCTCGACCTGTGTAGGGGGCGCCCTACACGAAGTGGCCAGCACCCTGTTAACAGCCCGCCGCTTGGAAAGTCAGGGGGCCAAACACTGTGTAGTCACTGCAAGACGCCGCTTGAAGCAGGAAAGTGCAGCACGAGGGCACGGTCTAGCGGCCGTGCCCTCTTCGTTTTTTGGGGTTGGTGTTTGATTTGCCGACGCCCTGACAAGGGGGTCGCGAGCCGAAGGCGAGCGGGGGGTTTTCGCTTTTTATTCCCGATCGGGAACAATTTCCGGCCGCGGGTGAGCTTTTCCAAGGCCGGTAATGTCCACGCGTCACGGCCTGATGCGTTCCTCAGGCATGCGCACTCGCTTCCTGCTCGACGGCGACAGTCATTACACCGAGGCCGGGGAGGACTACGACCGCTTGCGTACCGGGGAGCTGAATCGACTGCGCGTGCGCGCGATCCGGTTCACCAACGAGGACGTGATGCAGCGCTTCGAGGCGGTGTGCGAGGCCATTCGCGAGGCGGTCGAGGTCGGTCGGAAGCCGAGCGTTACCCATGTGCCCGGATAGAGCTGTTACCCGGATTACGGAAAACCCCCCGCTCGCCTTCGGCTCGCGACCCCCTCGTCAGGGGGTCTACCCCGAATGCAGAGGCAGGACGCCGGTGGGCGCCTTGTCTTTCGCCGCGACGGCAGGCTTCGCCGGGTTGCCGTAGACCATGACGCCGGCGGGCACGTCCTTCACCACCACCGCGCCCATGCCGACGATGGCGCCGTCGCCGACGGCGAGCTTCTGGCGGATGGCGCAGTTGGGCGCGATCCAGCAGTTCCTGCCGATGGTGACGCTGCCGCACAGGTCGGCGCAGGCGCCGATGATGGTGCCCCAGCCGACCTGGCAGTTGTGCGCGATGTGGCAGAGGTTGTTGATCTTCACGTAGTCCTCGAGCACGGTGTCGCCGAGCGCGCCGCGCGCGATGGCGGTGAGCGCGCCGACCTGCACGTGGTCGCCGATGCGCACGCCGCCGAGATGGATCATGCGCAGCGGCCGGTTGTGCGTGTCGCGCTCGAAGCCGAAGCCGGCGTCGCCGATCACCGCCCCGGACTGGATCTCGCACCAGCGCCCGACGCGCGTGCCCCGGCGCAGCACGGCGTTGGGGCCGACCACCGTGCCCTCGCCGATGATGACGCCCTCCTCCACCACCGCGCCCGGGCCGATGCGCACGCTGGGATGCACCTCGGGCGGCGCGCTCTCGCGCGCGAAGCCCGGCCGCTCGGCGAGCATGTACTGCGCGCGGATGAAGTCGTAGCGCGGGTCCTCCGAGCCGATCACCGAGACGCCGTTGCCGCAGAGCGAGCGCAGGCCGAACACGGTGCCGCAGCGCACGTGCTCCAGGGTCTTGCCGGGAAGCGCGAAGGACAGGCCGTCCTCCGCCAGCGCCTCCAGCGCGCAGATGACGCCGATGTCGCGGTCGGGCCCGATGAGATGCAGTCCCATCTCCCGGCACAGCCAGCCCGCGGAAACCGGTTGCTTGAGCTTCACCGTCATGGTTTCACCTCGCTAGCGGTCCTCCCCGGAGCGATCGTTCGGCGTGCAGCGTCAGCCGGTCGGGCCGCGGCGGCCCGCTGGCGATCACTTCGCTGCGCAAGTCCCCGGCGCCGGCGCGGTGCAGCGCCAGCTCGAGCGGCCCCTCGGGCCGCTCGCGGGCGCGCTCGTACTCGACCCACACGCCGCGCTCCTGCCAGGGCGCGAGCGCGCGCGCCATGCCGCGGCGCAGCCGCGCGTACTCCTCGTCGGCGAGGTACACCGTGCCGATCGAGTTGAACACGAGCAGCCCCTCGCCCGCCCTGGCCGGCCGGTGGGCGAGCAGCCAGTCTGGCGCGTCGGCAAAGGAGCAGGCTTCCAGAGGAATGGGGAGTTCCATCCCCAGAAAAATCTCGATGGCGAGCTCGAGCCGCTCCAGCCGCGGCAGGTCGTCGGCCCACACGCAGGCCTTCAGCCACAGGCGGTCTTCGCGCTCGGCCACGCGCAGGGGATGCACGTCGAGGCCGGCGCGCGTGAGGATGGGCTGGCGGCGATTCCAGCCGGCAGGAGGCTCGCCGGAAAAACGACAGGCCTGGGGCAGGCGATCGCCGGCGAGATTGAGGCCGGCCGAGCAGCCCATCTCGACGAGGTGGAAGGGCACGCGCCGCGCGCCGAACGCCGCGGCCGCCGCCACCATCCAGGCCACGCTGCGGCCGACCTCGTTGGTCTGCACCATGGCGCCGCTCAGGCGCGCCCAGAACGCCTGCGGCGCGCGCGCGAGGAAGGCGCGCGCCGCCCCGCGCGGCTCGCCCGCGGCGGCGCCGCAGCTCGGATAGAGTGCGGCGAGCTCGCCCGCCTCGCCGGCGAGCGCCGCGTAGTGCATGCCGGCGAGCAGCAGATGTGCGGCTTCCCAGTCCACCGCGAAGCACCGGGCGCCCCAGGCATCCTCCAGGCGCGCGAGCCACGCCGGCGAGCGGGCGGCATCGGCCTCGAGCTCGCGCAGCACCGCGGCGTACAGCGGCGAGCGGCCCTCGCAGTAGGCGGCCTGGCCGGCCAGGGCGCGGACGATTCGGCTGCGGTCCATCATGCGACGTTAGAGCTACTCGGGGCGCGGGTCGATGCGCCGAACGGCATAGGCGTCCTTCTTATCGGGCATGCGACCCCAGCGGTCGTGCCAGCTGCCGTCGAAGCAGTGCAGGAGCTCGTGCCCGAGCGTGGCGAAGCGCTGCAGGTCGCGCTCGCTGCGCGGCTCGGGGGCGTAGATCTCGCAGCGCCGGCGCTCGGCGGACCAGCGCGAGCAGCCGTGGATGGCGAGGAACTCCTTGCGCCCGGCGAGCCCCTGGCAGACGCGCTGCGGGTCCTCGACGCGCATCCACACCACCTGCACGTCGCCGCCGCGCCCGGGCGCCGGCGCCGCGGCGCAGCCGGCGGCGAGCGCCGCGCAGGCGGCGGCGAGGAGGCGCACCGCGCTAGACCAGCATCCGCGCGACGTCGAGCCCTTCGGCGTACTCGACGCCGACCATGCGGCCGTTCAGGCGCGCGAGGTCGCGGTAGAGCTCGGTGCTGATGCCGCGGCCGTCGAACTGGCTGGCGTGCGCCTTGATGGCGTCCATCTTCACTTCGATGGTGTCGCTCACGTCGACGTACAGCCGCGGGTGGAACTGCACCGGCACCGGCCGGCACATGGTCGGGCTGTAGGAGAAGAAGTCGAACTGCAGCAGCCGCTGCGTCGAGACCGCGGCCTCGTGCACCGCGACGTGGTCGCTGTGGAACTCGGCGGCGCTGTGCGTGAGCACCGCGGCCGGCTGGCACTCGCGCACCACCGCGTCGAGCATGCCGACCAGCTGGTAGTTCTTCAGGTCGTCGATGCGCCGCGCGCCGCCGTCCATCAGCAGCTGCAGCTCGCAGCCGAGCAGCCGCGCCGCGCGCTCGGCTTCCTCGAGACGCGTGCGGTAGTCCCCGGGAATCGAGACGATCGCCATCACCACGCGCGCGCCGTCGCGCGCCAGGCGCGCCAGCGTGCCGCCCACGGCGAGCTCCAGGTCGTCGGGATGCGCGCCGATCGCGACCACCGTACGGCCCGCGTAGCGCCCGGAAAAGGTGGCCGTGCTCGGCTGCGGATTGAGTATGGGCGCGTTCATGGCTCCTGCATCGACTACCCTTCGTCCCAGGGAGTCTTACGGTACATGCCCAACGTGAAATCGTCAGGCATGTACGCATGGTCCATGCGCACTGCGCGCGGTCTCGCCGTCAGGCGGCAACGCGCGTCTCGTGCAGCAGCAGCGACTCGCCGCGCAGCAGTGCGGCGGCCGCCGGGCCGCAGTTGAAGAGCGCGTCGATCGCCGCGAGGCCCGGCGTGAAGGGCCGCGCGCCGCACTGCGGATACTTGGGATGCGGGAAGCGCTGGAAGTCGACGCGCACGCCGGCGCGCGCGAACGCCTCGACGTCGAGGTAGCCGCGCGAGCCGCCCAGGCCGGCGAGCAGCGTGCCGGCGCCCACCGCGCGGCAGATGTTGAGGATGAGGTCGCCGCGCGCGCCCTCGACCGCGAGCGCCGAGCTCCTCAGGATCGGCGTGCGGACGTCGAACGCCTCGCGCAGCAGGTCGAGCGCCGCCTGGTTCAGGTCGACCAGCCGCTGCCACTCGGTCTCGAAGATGGCGCGCAGCACCGGCAGGTAGCGGCCGAGGAAGGGCGCCTCGCGGTAGGCGTGCTTGAGCGTGCGCAGGTGCCCCGGCCCCCAGCCGCGCGCGCCGTTCTCGCGGTTGTCGACCAGCTTCTCGACGATGCGCTCCTTCTGCGAGCGCTGCACCACCGGCACGGTGAACCAGCGCGGCTCGCCGTCGAGCAGGATCATGGTGCGGTTCTGGTAGTTGCGCCGCTCGAACTGCACGTGGTCGAGAAGCACGAACACGTCGGCCCGCGCCATGCGGTGCAGGAAGCCGAGCCAGGGCAGGAAATGCGGCTGATGGATGGCGACGATCATGGCATCGAGGGTAAGAAGCCCGGCCCGAGGTTTCGACCGTCCGCGCTGGGCCGTATGGCGCAGGCGCGGCGCGCCATGCGGCGTAGCACGGCCCCGCTACGCTGCGGCGATGGCTCGAGAGCTCGAACTGGCCCGCTTCGCGGCGGCTCGCCCGCCCGTCGTGCTCCTGGGCGGCCTCAACCTGGTGCGGGCCCTCGGCCTCGCGCGCATCCCGGTCATCGTGGCCTCCGACCAGCCCGAGGCCGCGGCCATGGCCTCGCGCTACGCGAGCGGCAGGCTGGTGCTGCCGCCGCTCGAGGACCGTCGCGCGACGGCCCAGGCGCTGGCCGCGGCGGGCGAGCGCATCGCCGCCGCGATCGGCGCCCGGCCGCTGCTCTTCTACGGCAACGACGACTGGCTCGGCTTGGCGCAGGAACACCGCGCCGCGCTGGCCCCGCATTTCGCCTTGTTGCTGAACGAGCCGGCCGTGGCCGACGCGCTTCTCGACAAGTCGCTCTTCCAGGCGCTCGGCGAGCGGCTCGGGCTGCCGCTGCCCCGCCGCATCGAATGGCAGGACCTCGACGGCGAGGCCGGCGCGGTGCTCGTCAAGCCGAAGGTGAAGACGGCATGGGAGCGCTCGAGCGTGCACCGGCAGCTTTTCGGCGGCGCCGGCAAGGCGCGCGTGTTCGCGTGCGGCCGCGCGGCGCGCGCCGACCCGCTGGTCGCCCAGCTCGCCGGCCAGCTCGCCTTCCAGGAGTACGTGCCCGGCGGCGACGATGCGATCTGGTCCTTCCACGGCTTCGCCGCGCGCGGCGGCGAGGTGCTGGAATGGTTCGTCGGGCGCAAGATCCGCACCTTCCCGGCCCGCACCGGCGACAGCTCCTACCTTCGCCTCGCCCGCGACGACGGCCTCGTCGTCCTCGGACGGCGCATCGCCGCGCGGCTCGGCCTCGCCGGCGTCTTCAAGATGGATTTCAAGCGCAGCCCCGTGACCGGCCGGTTCTACCTGCTCGAGATCAACACCCGCTTCAACCTGTGGCATTACCTCGGCGCGGCCAACGGCGTGAACCTCGCCCAGGTGGCCTACGAATTCATGGTGCACGGCACTTTGCCGCTGCACGCCGAGGCCCGCCTGGGCGTCCGCTGGCTGGACCTGCGCTGCGACTGGCGCGCCTACTGCGAGCTGAAGGCGCAGGGCCAGCTCAGCACCGCGCAGTGGCTCTGGTCGCTCGCCGCGGCGCCCAAGGTCTACAGCGTCTTCGCCTGGAGCGACCCGGCGCCCTTCCTGCACGAGTGCCGCACGCGCGCGCGGCGCATCCCGGGGCGCCTGCGCCGAATGCTTTTAGCGGCTTAAGTAGAATTTCAAGCCGAAGCTGTCCACGCCGGGGCTGTGCAAGGCGAAGAAGCGCTTCCGCGTCTGCCAGTAGCCCAGGCGTCCGAGCGGCGCGTCGCCGCTGCGCAGCGACGCCGCGACCGACGGCGCGTTCTGCACCGCGATGCAGTTGACCACGTAGCGGCGGCCGGGCATCGCCACCAGCTCGTCGGCGGCGCCGTAGAGGAAGGGGGCGATGCCGCGCCCGCGCCGGGCGGGCCGCACGAACGCCTTGAAGCGGTAGATCGCCTGCTCCGGCACGCGGACGCGCACGCCCTTCGCGAGCAGCTCCGCCTCGCCCAGCCGGCGAGAGCTGAGCCTGGGGACCAGCGCGCGCGCCGCCGCGGCGCCGAGCCGGCGGTAATAGACGCCGAAGACGTGCAGCCCGCCGCGCCTGGCCGCCTGGTGCATCAGGGTCGACAGCAAATTCATGGTCTGGATAGCCGGGTGTCCACCTACCTTGCACGTCATGGCTTTGCGCTTCAATCGCGGCCATGGGTCCTTACGGCGTCATCGCCGACATCCACGGCAACCGCGAGGCGCTCGGCGCGGTGCTGGCGGCGCTCGATGCGCGCGGGATAAAGCGGCTCGCCTGCCTGGGCGACGTCATCGGCTACAACGCCGACCCCGACGAGTGCGCCGCCATGCTGCGCGAGCGGCAGGTGCCGGCGATCGCCGGCAACCACGACCTCATCGGCCTCGGCCGCCTCGACACCCGCCGCTGCTCGAACAAGGCGCGCTACGCGCTGCAGCGTACGCGGCGCACGCTGCGGGGCGAGACGCGCGCGTGGCTCGCGACGCTGCCGGCGAACCGCGTGCTCGAGCCCGGCGTCGTGCTGGTGCACGGCGGCGTGCGCGACGTGCAGCAGTACATGGTCACCCCGGCGCTGATCGCGCACAACGCGGCGCTCCTGCGCGAGGATTTCCCCGGCGCGCGGCTGTGCTTCTTCGGGCACAGCCACGAGCAGAAGATCTACGAGGTGCACGGCGGTGTGGTTCAAGAGATTTCCCTTCAGGAAAGGTTCGCCTTGCGGCCCGAGCGCACCTACTTCGTCAACCCCGGCTCGGTCGACGCCGCGCGCAAGCAGCGCCACAAGCTCGCCGAGTGCGCGATCTTCGACGCCGGCGCCGGCGCGATCGAGTTCCTGCGCGTGCGCTACGACGCCGCGTCGGCCGAGGTGAAGGCGCGCGCCTTCGGCTACCGCATCGGCCCCCTCACCGACCGGCTCTATACCTGGCAGCGAAGGGTGCGGAGGGTCGCCGCCCGAATGCTTCCGATCGGAAGCATTTAAGCTTCCTCCCGGCCTCTATCCAGGGCCGGTACCGGTACTGCGAAACGTGGTCTGTCCCTGTTTTCCGCCGCAAAGCTTCTGCGCAATCAGCTCGGCGGCGACGCGGTGGCCGTGCTCGTTCCAGTGGCCGAAGCCCGGCTGGGCGTTTTCGAAGCCGTGCAGGGCGACGCGCCTCGCCTCGGCGAGCTTGAGCATCTCGGGGGCGAGGACGAGCGCCGGGATGCCCTGCCCGGCGGCGAAGGCGGCGAGGCGCCGGTCGGGGTAGAGGAGATCGGGCACGCCGAGCTTCTTCTGCAGCGGCTCGCGCACCGCCGGGTCGGGATGCACCTGCACGGCGTAGGGAACGGTGACGAGGAGGAACCCGGCGCCGTTCGCCGCGGCGAGCTCGCGCGTGCGCTCGATGAGCGCCTCGGTGACCCGCCAGGCGTCCTCCCACAGGCGGCTGCGCGGCGCGGCGAGCACGGCGCTCTCCAGGCCCGCCTCGACGCCGTCGGCGCCGGCGTGCGCGTGCGACAGCAGCGGCGCCTGGCTCACGGCGCGCAGGAGCTGCACCACGCGCGAATGGTCCGACAGCGCGCGCAGCGCCTGCGCGGAGAGCGAGGAACGGCGCGCGTGCGCCTCCGAGTGCGCGAACGAATTGTCGGCGTGCAGGCGCCCGCGCGAGTCGAGCGTGAAGAAGGGCCGCAGCTTGTCTTCCTCGAGCGCGAAGGAGTTGTTGCGCACGTCGTTGCCGTTGGTGAACTGCAGCAGCACGAGATCGGGCCGGTAGCGCAGCGCCACCGACTCGAGCAGCAGCAGCTGCTGCGCGGTGCCGAAGCCGGCGACGCCGAAGTTGAGCGCCTCGATGTCGCGGCCGCGCTGGTAGCCGCAGGCGGCGAGCAGCGCCGGCAGCCGCGCCCAATAAGCGGCGTGCAGCGGCACCTGCAGCGCCTCGGAGTAGGAGTCGCCGAGCACCGCGATGCGGTACGCGCCCGCCGGCTTCTCGAGGGCGTGCTCGCGGTCGCGGAAGCCCGCCGAGTTGATGCTGACGTGGGCGCGGCCCTCGAAGGTGAAGGTGCCGCGCAGGTTCGGCCGCAGGCGCCAGCCCAGGCGCGCATCGGGCTGGTACCAGACCGGCGCGCTGTAATCCGTGAGGCGCAGCAGGCCCTCGAAGCCCGCTACCGCCACGGCCGCGGAAACAAAGATGATGCCCAGGGAGGAAAGCAACCTCGACATCGGCTCAGTCCAGCTCGAAGCGGTGCTCGTAGTTCTCGCGCAGCGCCGGATCCTGCCGCTCCTTCCTGAGGAAGCAGTTGCCCACGGCGAGCGCCTCGATCTCGGTGCCCATGAAGCAGCGGAAGGCGTCCTCCGGGGAGCCGACGATCGGCTCGCCGCGCACGTTGAATCTGGTGTTCACCACCACCGGGCAATTCGTTTTCTGTTTAAAGGCCCTTATTAACTCGTAAAAGCGCGGGTTGGTTTCCTTGTGCACCGTCTGCACGCGCGCCGAGTAGTCGACGTGCGTCACCGCGGGGATGGAGGAGCGCGGCACGTTGAGCTTGTCGATGCCGAAGAGCGCCTTCTGCGCCTCGGTCATGGCGATGCGCTCGCGCCCGGCGACCTCGGCCACCAGCAGCATGTACGGGCTCTCGCAATCGATGTCGAAGTACCGCGGCGCATCCTCGGCCAGCACCGCCGGCGCGAAGGGCCGGAACGACTCGCGGTACTTGACCTTGAGGTTGAGCGTCTTCTGCATGCTCGGCGAGCGCGCGTC
>JBQTJF010000039.1:0-14601 GCA_052387375.1 Betaproteobacteria bacterium | reverse complement strand
TGATCATGGTGTTCGGCGCCATCATGCCGGTGTTCGTCGGCTTCGCGAACTGGCAGATCCCGATGATGATCGGCGCGCCCGACATGGCCTTCGCGCGCCTCAACAACTGGTCGTTCTGGCTGCTGCCGTTCGCCGCCTCGCTGCTGGTGATCTCGTTCTTCACCCCTGGCGGCGCGCCCGGCGTGGGCTGGACGCTGTACGCGCCCCTCACCGTACAGATGGGCATCGGCATGGATCTCACCATCTTCGCCGTGCACATCCTCGGCATGAGCTCGATCCTGGGCTCGATCAACATCATCACCACCATCCTCAACATGCGCGCGCCGGGGATGACGCTGATGCGCATGCCGCTGTTCGTCTGGACCTGGCTGATCACCGCCTACCTGCTGGTGGCGGCGATGCCGGTGCTCGCCGGCGCAGTCCCCATGACGCTCACCGACCGGCACTTCGGCACCACCTTCTTCAACGCCGCGGGCGGCGGCGACCCGGTGCTCTACCAGCACATCTTCTGGTTCTTCGGCCACCCCGAGGTGTACATCATCGCGCTGCCCGGCTTCGGCGTCATCTCGCAGGTGATCCCGGCCTTCTCGCGCAAGCCGCTCTTCGGCTACGCCTCGATGGTCTACGCCACCTCGGCGATCGCCATCATCTCCTTCATCGTCTGGGCGCACCACATGTACACGGTCGGCATGCCGGTGACCGGGCAGCTCTTCTTCATGTACGCGACGATGCTGGTGGCGGTGCCCACCGGGGTGAAGGTGTTCAACTGGGTGGCGACGCTGTGGAAGGGCTCGCTCACCTTCGAGACGCCGATGCTGTTCGCGCTCGGCTTCCTCTTCATGTTCACCCTCGGCGGCTTTACCGGGCTGGTGCTGGCGATCGTGCCGGTGGACATCCAGCTGCACGACACCTACTACGTGGTGGCGCACTTCCACTACGTGATGGTGGCGGGCGCGCTCTTCGCCGCTTTCGCCGGCATCTACTTCTGGATCCCCAAGTGGACCGGCCGCATGTACAACGAGACGCTCGGCAAGATCCATTTCTGGCTGACGCTCGTCTTCTTCAACATGATCTTCTTCGTGCAGCACTTCCTCGGCCTCGCCGGCATGCCCCGGCGCATCCCCGACTACCCGCTGATCTTCGAGACCTGGAACGTCATCTCCTCGCTCGGCGCCTTCGGCATGGGGCTCACGCAGCTCTTGTTCCTCTACATCGTGGTGAAGTGCATCCGCGGCGGCGCGCCGGCGCCGCAGAAGCCCTGGGAAGGCGCCGACTCGCTCGAGTGGACGCACCTGCCGACGCCGGTTCCCTACCACAGCTTCGAAACACAACCCGTGGTGAAGTGACTAAAAACGCCAAGACGGCCCTCGTGCTCGCCTCCATCGCCCTGGCGTTCTTCCTCGGCATCATCGCCAAGTACTGGCTGCTGAACGGATGAGCCTCGCCCAGGAAAACCGGCGGCTGTCGCGGCGGCTCGCGGTCGTCGCACTGGCGATGTTCGGCTTCGGCTTCGCGCTGGTGCCGTTCTACAACGAGATCTGCGCCGCGCTCGGCGTGAACAGCCTGCTCAGGCCCGACGAGATCACGAATACGCAGGTCGATTCCACCCGTACCATCACCATCGAGCTGGACTCTAACGCGCACGACCTGCCGTGGCGCTTCCGGCCGCTCGTCAACCACATCACCGTGCACCCCGGCGAGCTCGCCACCGTCGAGTACGAGGTGATCAACGTGCGCGGCGCGCCGGTCACCGGCCAGGCGGTGCCGAGCTACGGCCCGCAGCACGCCGGCGAGTACTTCAAGAAGCTCGACTGCTTCTGCTTCACGCAGCAGACCCTCGGCGCCGGCGAGACGCGGCGCATGCCGGTGACCTTCGTGATCGACCCCAGGCTGCCGCGCGACATCACCAACATCGCCGTCTCGTACACCTTCTTCCGGGTGGCCGGGCGCGGAGGCAGCTCGTGATGGAGACGGTCAAGACCGTCCTCTGGGGAGCGCTGGGCATCCGGCGCAAGGCCGACCACGAGCGCGCGCGGCTCAAGCCGCTGCAGCTCGCGATCGCGGCGGTGATCTTCGTCGTGCTGTTCATAATGACGCTGCTGGCGGTGGTCCGCATCGTCACCAGCTGAAGGGGGAAAGCCACAATGGCGCACAGCGCAACCAGCGGTTCCGAACGCCAGCAGCACTATGCCGTGCCCGCGCCGATGCCCTGGCCGATCATGGGCTCGACGTCGCTGTTCCTCATGGCGCTGGGCGCCGTGTTCGTCTTCAACGGCGCCATGGCCGGCTGGTTCTCCATCGGCGCGGGGTTCCTGCTGCTCGTCTACATGATGGTGCGCTGGTTCGGCGAGGTGATCGACGAGTCCGAGGGCGGCCGCTACGGGCGCTGGGAGGACGTGTCGTTCCGCTGGGGGATGAGCCTTTTCATCTTCTCCGAGGTGATGTTCTTCGCCGCCTTCTTCGGCGCGCTCTTCTGGGCGCGCGTCATCTCGGTCCCGGACCTGGCGACCATCGAGAGCAACGCGCTCGTCTGGCCGGGCTTCGGCGCGCACTGGCCCTCCGCCGGGCCGGCATTTCTGGAGAAGTTCCAAACCATGGGGGCCTGGGGACTCCCCGCGCTCAACACCGCGCTGCTCCTCAGCTCGGGGGTCACCGTCACTTTCGCGCACTGGGCGCTGATCCGCGACGACCGGCCGAAGCTCCTGGTCTGGCTGGCGCTGACGATCCTGCTCGGGGCGACCTTCCTCGGCGTGCAGGCCTACGAGTACGGCCATGCCTACAGCGACCTGAACCTGAAGCTCTCCACCGGGGTGTACGGCTCGACCTTCTTCATGCTGACCGGCTTCCACGGCTTCCACGTCACCGTCGGCGCCATCATGCTGACGGTGATCTGGTTCCGCTGCCTGAAGGGGCACTTCAAGCCCGACCACCACTTCGCCTTCGAGGGCGTGGCGTGGTACTGGCACTTCGTCGACGTGGTCTGGCTGGGCCTCTTCATCTTCGTCTATTGGCTATAACTTTCCCGGCTGGAAAAGGCCGAGCCAGTAGCCGAGCATCAGGAAGAGGAACAGGGCGACCGAAAGGCCCACGCGCCAGGTGAGCGCCTTGGCCATGCGCGTGGGGTCGCCGCGGCTGCGCAGCATGAACACCGCCGCCGATCCGAGGCTGACGACGATCGCGACGAGCATCGCGATGACCGCGTAGCGCATGCCGGCAGGATACTCTTTCCGCCCGCGCGCCTGGGCGCTGGCCGCCGCTGCCGCGGCGTGCGCCGCGGGCATCGCGCTTGGCCTCTGGCAGGTTAACCGCGCCGAGGAGAAGCGCAAGGCCGAGGCGCGCGCCGAGCGCATCAGCGTGCGCGGCGAATTCCTCCCCGGGCGCACGGTGCTGCTCGACAACAAGCTGCGCCGCGGCCGCGCCGGCTATGAGGTGGTGACGCCGCTCAAGGTCGCGGCCTCCGGCATGCACGTGCTCGTCAACCGCGGCTGGGTCGCCGCGGCAGCGACGCGCGATCAGCTCCCGGAAATCAAGACGCCTTCGGGAGAAATCATCGTCGAGGGCGTCATTCGCGAGCACCTGCCGCGCGTCCTGCAGGCCGGCGCGGCGCAGCGCGGCAAGGTGCGCCAGAGCCTCGCTGTCGAGGAGTTCGCCGCCGAGACCGGGCTGGCGATGCTGCCCTTCGTCATCGAGCAGCACTCGCGCGCCGACGACGGCCTGCTGCGCGAATGGCCGCCCGCGGCGCCCGGGCCGGAGAAGAACGAGATGTACGCGCTGCAATGGTTCTCGCTGGCGGCGCTGGCCGTCGTGCTCGCCCTCGTGCTGTCGTTCCGCAAGCTTGAGAAATAAGCTCGTCCTGATCGGCCTCGTCTGCGCGGCGCCGCTCGTGCTCGGCACGCTCGCCCATGTCATGGGCTGGTCGCCCGGCCGGCCGGGCAACTACGGCGAGCTCCTGGCGCCGCGCGCCGTGCCGCTCGCCGCGCTTGCGCCGCTGCGCGGCAAGTGGGTGCTGGTGAGCGCCGACGCGGCGCCGTGCGACGCCTACTGCGAGAAGAAGCTCTATTTCATGCGCCAGGTGCGCCGCGCGCAGGGCAAGGACATGGAGCGCGTCGAGCGGCTGTGGCTGGTGGGGGGCGCCGCGGCGCTGCCGCCGGAGCTGCTGGCGGCGATCGAGGGCACGCGCATTGCGCGCGGCGAAGACCCGGTGTTCGGCGCCGAGCACATCTATCTCGTCGACCCGCTCGGCAACCTGATGCTGCGCTTCCCGCGCGACCCGGACCCGTCGCGCATGATCAAGGACCTGCAGCGCCTGTTGCGCTACTCAAGGGTGGGATGAGCTAGAATTTTTTCTTGAACACCCAGGTCCTTTCTGCCGGCTTCGCGCACCGTGCGCGCGCGTTCTATGCGCTGACCAAGCCGCGCGTCGTCTCGCTCATCGTCTTCACGGCGGTGATCGGCATGTTCCTCGCCGCGCCGGGCATGGTGCCGGCGCCGGTGCTGCTCGCGGGCACGCTCGGCATCGCGCTCGTCGCCGGCGCCGCGGCGGCGGTGAACTGCCTGGTGGAGCAGAAGATCGACGCCGTCATGCAGCGCACGCGCTGGCGGCCGCTGCCGCGCGGCGAGCTCTCCGCGGCGCAGACCCTGGTCTTCGCCGGCGCGCTCGGCGGCGCCGGGCTCTGGGTGCTGCTGCATTTCGTCAACGCGCTCACCATGTGGCTGACGGTCGCCACCTTCGTCGGCTACGCGATCGTCTACACCGTGATCCTCAAGCCGGCGACGCCGCAGAACATCGTCATCGGCGGCGCCTCCGGCGCCATGCCGCCGGTGCTCGGCTGGGCCGCGGTGACTGGCGAAGTGGGCATCGAAGCGATGGTGCTCTTCCTCATCATCTTCGCCTGGACGCCGCCGCACGTCTGGTCGCTGGCGCTCTACCGCACCGAGGATTACGCGCGCGCCGGCGTGCCGATGCTGCCCGTCACCCACGGCAAGAAGTACACGCGCCTGCAGGTGCTGCTCTACACGCTCATCCTGTTCGCCGCGAGCCTGCTGCCCTACGCCATCCGCATGAGCGGCGCGCCGTACCTCGCCGCCGCTTCGGTCCTGGGCGGCATCTTCCTCGCCCATGCGCTGCGCCTGCAATTCGCCTACAGCGACGCGGTGGCGCAGAAGACCTTCCGCTACTCCATTGCCTACCTCGCGCTCCTCTTTGCCGCGCTTCTGCTCGATCATCATCTGTAGCCTCCTGGCGGCGGCCTGCGGCGAGGCGCCGAAGTTCAGGAGCACCGACATCACCGGTGTCGACTACGGCGCCCGGCTCGAGCTGACCGACCACACCGGGCGCGAGCGGCGCCTGGAGGATTTCCGCGGCAAGGCGGTGGTGCTCTTCTTCGGCTTCACGCAGTGCCCGGATGTCTGCCCGACGACGCTTTTGGATATCAGTAATGGTCTTAAGAAGCTCGGCGCGGACGCCGACCGGGTGCAGGTGCTGTTCGTCACCGTCGACCCGGAGCGCGACACGCCGAAGGTGCTGGCGCAGTACGTGGCGTCCTTCGACGCGCGCATCCTCGCCCTGCGCGGCGATGCCGCGGCGACGCAGCGCGTGGCGAAGGAGTTCAAGATCTACTACGAGAAGCGAAAGCACGGTGACGGCTACACCGTCGATCACAGCGGCCAGACCTACGTCATCGACCCGCAGGGGCGCCTGCGGCTGCTGGTGCGGCACGAGCGCCTGGCGCAGGACCTGGCTGAGGACCTGAAGACCCTGCTTGGCTCCTAGCTAGGCGGGCGAGGGCAGGGCCTTGCGCATCTTCTGCAGCGCCCTGGCCTCGAGCTGGCGGATGCGCTCGGCCGATACCTTGAACTCGGCGGCCAGGTCGTGCAGCGTGGCGGCGTTCTTCTCCTTCAGCCAGCGCGCCTGGATGATGCGGCGGCTGCGCGGATCGAGCGCGGCGAGCGCCGACTGGAGGTGCTCGATCTTGTTCTTTTCCTCTTCCTGGGCTTCCAGCAGACGATACGGCTCCGCGGCGCTGTCGGCGAGGTAGTCGGCCGGCGCGAAGGCCTCCTCGTCGTCGCGCTCGCCTTCGAAGGCGATCTCCTGGCCGGACAGGCGCGTCTCCATCTCCACCACTTCCTCGGGCTTGACGCGCAGCGCGCTCGCCACGCGCTCGACCTCGTCGCCGCTCATCGGCGCGAGGTCGTTCTTCATGGAGCGCAGGTTGAAGAACAGCTTGCGCTGCGCCTTGGTGGTGGCGACCTTCACCAGGCGCCAGTTGCGCAGGACGTACTCGTGGATCTCGGCCTTGATCCAGTGGATGGCGAAGGAGACCAGGCGCACCCCGCGCTCGGGGTCGAAGCGCTTCACCGCCTTCATCAGGCCGATGTTGCCCTCCTGGATGAGGTCGGCGTGCGGCAGGCCATAGCCGAGATAGCCGCGCGCCACCGCGACCACCAGCCTGAGGTGCGAGAGCACCAGGCTGCGCGCGGCGTCGAGGTCGCCCTGCTCGCGCCAGCGCCGGGCGAGCGAGCGCTCCTCCTCGACGCTGAGCATCGGGAAGCGGCTGACCGTCTGGATGTAAGCCTCGAGGCTCCCCGTCGGCATCGGCACCGGAGCCGAGCCGATGAAGGGCATCGTTGCCTGTGCGTTCATTCGCATTCCTCCTTGCGGGCTGATTTTAGCACTCCACATATTAGAGTGCTAACCCAGGTCATGGTTCTATGCTGGTGGCTTTAGCGTAAGTATGCACTGACAATGCTACGTCGGTTCGATGTCGCGCAGGTGCCGGCTGACGGAGAGTTGCGCCCCCAGCCAGCCGAGCGCGCCAGCGAAAAGGACGATCGCCAGGGCACCTTGCGGCGAAGGCAGGTCGAAGTGGAACGCCGAGCCGTAGGACTCGGCGAGCGGCTGCACCTCGCGATTGAGGAGCGCGAGCACCAGGGCGACGATGCCCAGGGCGATGGCCCCGCCCGCCAGCCCCTGCAGCAGGCCGAAGTAGTAGAAGGGGCGGCGGATGAAGGCGTCGGTGGCGCCGATCAGCTTGGACACCTCGATCTCGTCGCGCTGGGTGAGGATCTGCAGCCGGATGGTGTTGAAGGTCACCGCGACGAGCGCCGCGCCGAGCAGCGCGGCGAGGAGCGCCAGGCCGACGCGGCCGATGCGCTCCAGCGCGGCGAGCCGGCGCGCCCAGGCGGCGTCGGCCTGCACGTGCGCCACGCCGGGAAGCCTGCCCAGGTCCGCGGCGAGCGACTCGACGGCGTCGGCCCGGGCGCTGACCACGAAGGCGTCCGGCAGGGGGTTGCGGCCGATGGCCGCGACCACCTCGGAGATGCCCTGCACCTCGCGCAGCTCCTTCAGCGCCTCGTCGCGCGGGACGACGCGCACGGCGCCGATGCGCGCGTCCTGCCGCAGGCGGGCCGAGAGCGCCTCCACGTCGGCGCGCTTCGCGTCGAGCGGCAGGAACACCGAGACGTGGGGCTCGAGCGTGAGCCGCGCGGTGAGCCCGCGCAGGCTCTCGAGCAGCGCGTAGCTTCCGGCCGGCAGCGCAAGCGCGACGCCGATGACGAGCGCGCTGAGCAGGCCGGCGGCGCGCGCTAGCCGGCGCGCGGCGGCGGCGAAGGCCTGGCGGTGCTGGCGCAGCCAGGCGCTCACGCCAGGCGCCCTTCGCTCAGGGTCAGCACGCGCTTGCCGTAGCGCTGCACGAGCGCCTGGTCGTGCGAGGCGATGAGCACGGTCACGCCGACCTGGTTGAACGCCACGAAGATGTCGAGCACCCGCGCCGCCGACTCGGCATCGAGGTTGGCGGGCGGCTCGTCGGCGACGAGCACCGCCGGGCGGTTCACCACGGCGCGGGCGATGGCGAGGCGCTGCTGCTCGCCGCCGGAGAGCTGGATCGGGTTCGCCTTCTCGCGGGCGAGCAGCCCCACCTTGTCGAGCGCCGCGCGCGCGCGCCGCGCCGCCTCGCGCGGCGCGTGCGCGGAGAAGCCGAGCGGCAGCATGACGTTGTCGTAGACGCTGCGGTCGTAGAGCAGCTTCTGGTCCTGGAAGACCAGACCGAGGTTGCGCCGCAGGTAGGGGATCGCCGCGCGCTTGAGGGCGCCGACGTTCTGCCCGTTGACGATCACCGAGCCCGCGCTCGGCCGCTCGATCGCCGGGATGAGCTTGAGCAGCGTCGACTTGCCCGCGCCGGAGCGCCCGGTGAGGAACGCCAGCTCGCCCGCCTCGAGGGCGAAGCTGACGTCGCGCAGCGCCTCCTTGCCGCCCGGATAGCGCTTGACGACGGCCGAGAAGCTAACCAAGCAGCGCCTCCACGAAGTCGCGCGCCACGAACGGCCGCAGGTCGTCGATGCCTTCGCCCACCCCGGCGAAGAGCACCGGCACCGGCTTTTCCCGGGCGATGGCGCAGAGCGCGCCGCCCTTCGCGGTGCCGTCGAGCTTGGTGACGATGAGGCCGGTGAGGCCGAGCGCGTCGTCGAACGCCCGCACCTGCGCGAGCGCGTTGTGGCCGGTGTTGGCGTCGAGCACGAGCAGCACCTCGTGCGGCGCGCCCGCCTGCGCCTTGGCGGCGACGCGCTTCACCTTGCGGATCTCCTCCATGAGGTGGAGCTGCGTCGGCAGGCGCCCCGCGGTGTCGGCGATGAGCACGTCGACGCCGCGCGCGCGCGCGGCGCCGAGCGCGTCGAACACCACCGCCCCCGGGTCGCCGCCCGCCTGCGCCACCACCGGCACGCCGTTGCGCTCGCCCCAGACGGCGAGCTGCTCGCGCGCCGCGGCGCGAAAGGTGTCGCCCGCGGCGAGCAGCTCGCTCCTGCCCTGCGCCTGCAGCCACTTCGCCAGCGTGCCGATCGAGGTGGTCTTCCCCGAGCCGTTCACGCCCGCGATCATGATCACGAAAGGTCTTGCCGTGGAAGGGTCCAGGGAGCGTTCCAATGGGTTGAGAAGATCGAGAAGGGCTTGCTTGAGAGCGCGCTTGAGCGCCTCGCCGTCGTCGAGCTTCTGCCGGCGCAGCGAGGCGAGCACCGCCTCGGTGGCGGCGACGCCGCAATCGGCCTGCAGCAGCGCCGTCTCGAGCGCCGCGTACGCGGATTCGTCGATGCGCTGCCGCGTGAACAGCTCCGAGACGGGCGTGTTGAGCACCTCCCGCGTGCGCGCGAGGCCTGCCTTCAGGCGCGCTGCCCAGGAAAGCGCTGCTACCATGGATCGCTTGCATTCTAACAAAGGCAAAGTGCGGATCATCGGCGGCGAGCATCGCGGCAGGCGCATCGCCGTGCCGTCGCGCCCGGGACTGCGCCCGACGCCCGACCGCGTGCGCGAGACGCTGTTCAACTGGCTCGGCCAGCGGCTCGACGGCCTGGCCTGCCTCGATCTTTTCGCCGGCAGCGGCGCGCTCGGCTTCGAGGCCGCCTCGCGCGGCGCGGCGCGCGTGGTCATGATCGAGCAGGACGCCGCAGTCTTTTCTTCTTTGAAGAATACCAAGGAGGCGATCGGCGCGTCACAAGTGGAGATCGTCCAGGACGACGCATTCACCTACCTGAAGCGCACGGCGGACAAGTTCGACGTGGTTTTCCTCGATCCGCCGTTCGGGCAGAATGCGTTGCCGCCGGTGCTCGAGCGGCTGGCGCCGCGGCTCGCGCCCGGCGCCCGGGTGTACGTCGAAGCGGAGCGGCGCGTCGAGGACGCCGCGTGGCGCGAGCTGAGGCGCGCGCGCGCCGGGCAGGTGAGCTACCAGCTGCTGGAGAGACGATGATCAAGGCGGTCTATCCCGGGACGTTCGATCCGCTCACCCGCGGCCACGAGGACCTGGTGCGCCGCGCCGCGGCGCTGTTCGACGAGCTCATCGTCGGCGTGGCGAACAGCCGCGCCAAGCGCACCTTCTTCACGCTGGAGGAGCGCGTGGCGATGGCCCGTGAGGCGCTCGCCGGGGTGAGGAACGTGCAGGTGGTCGGCTTCGACGGCCTGCTCATCGACTTCGTGCGCCAGCACGGCGCGCGCGTGGTGCTGCGCGGCCTGCGCGCGGTGTCGGACTTCGAGTACGAGTTCCAGCTCGCCGGCATGAACCGCAGCCTCTACCCCGACCTGGAGACGGTGTTCCTCACGCCCTCGGAGCAGCACATGTTCATCTCCGCGACGCTGGTGCGCGAGATCGCCGCCTTCGGCGGCGACGTCTCGAAGTTCGTGCACCCGCTGGTCGTCGAGCGGCTGCGCCGCAAGGTCAGCGCTGGCAGCTAGGGCAGAAGAAGCTCGAGCGGCCGCCCTGCACGACGCGCCGGATCGGCGCGGCGCATAGCCGGCAGGGCTCGCCCTCGCGGGCGTAGACCCAGGTGCGCGCCTGGAACTCCCCGGGCGCGCCGTCGGCGCCGACATAGTCGCGCAGGCTGGAGCCGCCGGCGCGGATCGCGGCGCGCAGCGTCTGCTTGATCGCTCTGGACAGCCTTGCCGCGTCGTTCGGGGACAGCCGTCCGGCCCGCTTGCGCGGGTCGATGCCGGCGCGGAACAGGCTCTCCGAGGCGTAGATGTTGCCTACGCCGACGATGCGCCGCGCGTCCATGAGGAACTGCTTGATCGGCAGCCGGCAGCCGCGCGTCAGCGCGTGCAGCCGCGCCGGCGCGAGCGCGCGCGAGAGCGGCTCGACGCCCAGCCGCGCGAGCAGCGGATGCGCGTCCACCGCTCGCGCGGTCCACAGCACCGCGCCGAAGCGCCGCGGGTCGCGCAGGCGCAGCATGCGGTCGCCGAGCACCAGGTCGAAATGATCGTGCTTCTGCGCCGGCGTGCCCGGCGGCAGCAGGCGCAGGCTGCCCGACATCCCGAGGTGCACGATGAGGTGGCCGTCGCCGCAGTCGAGCAGCAGATACTTGCCGCGCCGGCGCACCGCGCGCACGGTGCGCCCGGCGAGCGAGCGCACCGCGCGCGGCACCGGCCAGCGCAGGCGCGGCTCGCGCACCTCGACCGCCGAGATGCGCCGGCCGGCGAGCTGCGGCGCGAGGCCGCGCCGCGTGACTTCGACTTCGGGGAGCTCCGGCATGAGGCGTTCGCACCTTGTGCGGGGCACCAAATATACCTAAGATCGGTCGAACTCCAGATGCGGAAAAAAATCCACTGGCTCGCGCTCGCGGCGCTCCTCGCCCACGCCGGCGGCCTCGCCGCGCAGCCCGCGCCGGCGCCTTCGTCCGAGCTCAACGAGCCGACGCTGTACGAGTTCCTGCTCGGCGAGATCGCCCTGCAGCGCGGCGACCCGCAGCTCGCGGCGCAGACCTACCTCGACCTGGCGCGGCGCACCGGCGACGCGCGCGTGGCGCGCCGCGCGGTCGAGATCGCCAACCAGGCGCGCCTGACCGAGCTCGCCCTCGAGGCGGCGAGGACCTGGCAGCAGCTCGAGCCGAAGTCGCCGCAGGCGATGCAGGTCGTCGCCGCGCTGCTCGTCGCCGCCAAGCGTGTCGACGAGGCCGAGCCCTACCTGCAGAAGCTGCTCGCCGGCGAGGCCGTCAACCTCGAGAACGGCTTCCTGCAGCTCAACCGGCTGCTCGCCTCGAACCCGGACAAGAAGTCCAACCTGCGCGTCGTGCGCAAGCTCGCCGGCGCCTACCCGCAGCTCGCGCAGGCGCACTTCGCCGTCGCGCAGGCGGCGGCGCTCGCCGGCGACGACCCGGCGGCGCTCGCCGCCATCCGCCAGGCGGCGAAGCTCAGGCCCGACTGGGAGCTGGCGGCGCTGTTCGAGGCGCAGGTCCTGCAGAAGCGCTCCCCCGCCGAGGCGGCGAAGCGCCTCGGCGACTTCGTCGAGCAGAACCCGACCTCGCGCGAGGCGCGCATGAACTACGCGCGCGCGCTCGTGCTCGACAAGCGCTTCCCCGAGGCACGCAAGCAGTTCGAGGCGGTGCTCGCCGCCCATCCCGGCAACACCGAGGTGATCTACGCCGTCGGCCTGCTCGCCTTCCAGCTCAAGGACTACCCGGTCGCCGAGGAGAACATGAAGCGCCTGCTCGGCATGGGCTACCGCGACGCGAACGGGGTGCGCCACCTGCTCGGCCAGATGGCCGAGGAGCAGAAGCAGTGGCCCGCGGCGATCAAGTGGTACGAGAGCATCACCTCCGGCGACCACCTGCTGTCGGCGCGCATGCGCACGGCGGGCGCCATCGCCAGGCAGGGCAAGCTCGACGAGGCGCGCGCCTTTCTCAGGCGCGTCGGCGCCGAACACCCGGAGGACGAGGTGCAGCTCCTCGTCGCCGAGGCGCAGCTGCTGCGCGAGGCGAACCGCCACGGCGACGCCTTCGATCTGCTCGGCGACGCGCTCGCCAAGCAGCCGGAGCAGCCCGAGCTGCTCTACGACGTCGCGCTCACCGCCGAAAAGCTCGAGCGCTACGACGTGCTCGAGAGCCACCTGCGCAAGCTGATCCAGGTGAAGCCGGACCACGCGCATGCGTACACCGCGCTCGGCTACTCCTTCGCCGAGCGCAACACGCGCCTGCCAGAGGCGAGGAAGCTCATCGAGAAGGCCCTCGAGCTGGCGCCGGAGGACTACTTCATCATCGACAGCCTCGGCTGGGTGCAGTACCGCGAAGGCGACCTGAAGGGCGCGGCGCAGACGCTGCGCCGCGCCTACGCCGGGCGGCCCGACGCCGAGATCGGCGCGCACCTGGGCGAAGTGCTATGGCAGCTCGGCGAGCGCGCGGAGGCCGACCGCGTCTGGCAGGAATCGCTGCAGGCTTCGCCCGAGAACGAGACGCTGCTCAAGACGATCAAGCGGCTGCGGCCGTGAAGCGAGCAGCATGGCTGGCCGCCGCGGCGCTCGCCGCGTGTGCATCCTTCGAGCCGCGGCCTCCCGAGGGTCCGCTCGAGTTCCACCTTACCGGGCGGCTGGCGGCGCGCTACGAAAGCGAATCTTTCACCGGCAACGTCGCCTGGAGCCACGCCCGCCAGGGCGACGAGATGCTGATCAGCACGCCGATGGGGCAGGGAGTGGCGCGCATCGTGCGCGACGCCGCCGGCGTGGTGCTGCGCACCGCGGAGCCGCGCGAGTACCGCGCCGCGGACGCCGAAACCCTCACGCAGAAGGTGCTCGGCTTCCGCCTGCCGCTCGCCGGCCTGGGCGACTGGGTGCGGGCAAGGCCGTCCCAGGGATCCCCCGCAAGAACGGCGTACAACGACGACGGCACCTTGAAGACGCTCGAGCAGGGCGGCTGGCTGATCGAGTACCAGGAGTACGAAGGCGAGCGGCCCAAGCGCATGCGCCTCGTCTACCCCGGC
The DNA here is from genome assembly GCA_052387375.1 of Betaproteobacteria bacterium. GTDB lineage: Bacteria > Pseudomonadota > Gammaproteobacteria > Burkholderiales > SG8-39 > SCGC-AG-212-J23. The sequence goes on along the minus strand of JBQTJF010000039.1, from coordinate 1,370 downwards.
GTCGAGCTGCGCTTCGCCGTCAGCGAATGGAAGTAAGCTGGCACCCCGCGCCGGGCAAGCTCAACCTCTTCCTGCACGTGCTCGAGCGTCGCGAGGCAGGGGAATATGCGGGCTATCACGAGCTGCAGACCGCCCTGCGCCTCGTCGAGCGCGCCGATAGCGTCGGCATTGCGGTTCGGTCCGATGGCAAGCTGAATTTCGAAGGTGCCTTCGGCCAGGACAACCTCTGCCTGCGCGCGGCGCGCCTGCTGCAGCAGCAGACCGGCACGCGCCTCGGCGCGGACATCCGCCTGGAGAAGGTGCTGCCGGTGGGCGGGGGGCTTGGCGGCGGGTCTTCCGACGCGGCGACCGTGCTCCTCGTGCTGAATCGCCTCTGGAAGACGAATCTCTCCAGGCTTCAGCTTCTCGAACTGGCCCCGCGCCTTGGCGCCGATGTGCCGTTCTTCGTCTATGGCCGCAACGCGCTCGGCGAGGGCATCGGCGAGCGGCTGCGGTCGCTCGAGCTGCCGGGCGCCTGGTACCTCGTGCTCGTTCCGCAAGTCTCGGTTTCCACGAAGGAAACCTACGCTTCTGCGTTGACACAGCGGTCGAAAGGAATGAAAATACCGCCCTTTTTCCCGGGCCAGGGGCGCAACGATCTCGAGGCCGCAGTCGTTGCCCGCTACCCCGAGGTGGCGGCGTCGCTTGCATGGCTGAGACAGAGGCGTCCGCAGGCGCGCATGACGGGCTCAGGAGCGTGCGTCTTCGCCGAGTTCGAGACCAGGGCGCAGGCGCTGGCGGTCGAGTCCGCGGTGCCGGGGGGAACGGGCGGATTCGTGACGCGGGGCCTCGACCGGCACCCGCTCCACGACTGGACAGATTAGACAACCAACTGGGGAGTCGCCAAGCTGGTTAAGGCACCGGATTTTGATTCCGGCATACGAGGGTTCGAATCCTTCCTCCCCAGCCAGCACACGCTATGACGAACGCGCCGCTCGAACGGCTGATGGTGTTCACCGGCAACGCCAACCCGCGCCTCGCGCAGGAGGTGGCGAAGCACCTGAACCTGTCCATCGGGCGCGCCATCGTCGGCAAGTTCTCCGACGGCGAGGTGATGGTCGAGCTGCTGGAGAACGTGCGCGGCAAGGACGTGTTCGTGCTGCAGTCGACCTGCGCCCCGACCAACGACAACCTGATGGAGCTCTTGGTGATGGTCGACGCGCTGAAGCGCTCCTCCGCCGCGCGCGTCACCGCCGCGATCCCGTACTTCGGCTACGCGCGCCAGGACCGCCGGCCGCGCTCGGCGCGCGTGGCGATCAGCGCCAAGGTGGTGGCGAACATGCTGCAGTCGGCCGGCGTGGCGCGCATGCTCACCATGGACCTGCACGCCG
>JBQTJF010000038.1:0-3226 GCA_052387375.1 Betaproteobacteria bacterium | reverse complement strand
GAGCGGCTCGGCCGGCTCGGCGAATGCGACCCGCGCGTGAAAGCGCGCATCCTGCTCGGCGCCGAGTTCCCCGCCGCCGACTACGTGGCGCTGCGCGAGCTGCGCGCCGCCGCGGCGGCCGAGTTCGCGGCGCTCGCGGCGCCGTTCGACGCGGTGGTGATGCCCACCGTGGCGTGCGTCGCGCCGCCCATCGCCGCCGCCGGGGCGAGCGACGAGGACTATGCGCGCTGGAACCTGCGCATCCTGCGCAACCCGGCGTTCGTCAACTTCGTCGACGGCTGCGCGGCGAGCCTGCCCTGCCACGAGCCGGGCGCCGCGCCGATCGGCTTCAGCGTCTGCGGGCCGGCGATGAGCGACCGGCACGTCCTCGCGGCGGCAGCGGCGGTTGAAAGAGCGCTCTCCCGGCATTGACCCGCGCGCCGCGCGCCGGCGCTTCGAACGGGCGGCGTCGAGCTACGCCCGCGCCTCGCGCCTGGAAGCGGAGGTGGGCGCCCGCATGCTCGAGCGCCTCGACTACGTCAAGGTCGCGCCGCGGCGCATCCTCGACGCCGGCAGCGGCCCCTCGCGGGAGGCAAGGGCGCTGCGGCGCCGCTATCCGAAGGCCGAGCTCCTGGCGCTCGACTTCGCGCTGCCGATGCTGCGGCGGCGCTTCCTCGAGAAGCGGATCCGCCTCTGCGGCGACATGCTGCGGCTGCCGCTCGCCGACGCCAGCGTCGATCTCGTCTGGTCGAACATGGCGCTGCACTGGGCCGCCGACGCGGCCGCCGCGCTGCGCGAGTTCGAGCGGGTGCTCGCCCCGCAAGGCCAGCTCATGTTCAGCACGCTCGGCCCCGACACCCTGAAGGAGCTGCGCGCCGCCGCCGGGGCGGCGCGGGTGCACGCCTTCATCGACATGCACGACGTGGGCGACATGCTGGTCGCCGCCGGCTTCGGCGCCCCGGTCATGGACATGGAGATGATCGAAGTGCAATACACCCGGGACCAGGACCTGCTGCGCGACCTGCGCGCCAGCGGCCAGACCAGCGCTCGCGCCGACCGCGCGCGCGGCCTTTCCGGCCGGCGCTTCGCGGCGGGGCTGCGCGCCGGGCTCGCGCCCCGCGCCACCTTCGAGGTGGTGTACGGGCACGCGTGGAAGCGCGAGCAGGTGAAAACCGTTCGTGTTTTCAAGCGCATTCCTTGAGAGCGCGCATTCTCCTGTGGTAACTTACGGCGCTTCGGTGGACGGGAGTCGGGACATGCCGCGGCGCGAGCTCGCGTTCCTGGACGGGCGCGGCGGCTTCACCCTGACCCTCAAGCGCAACTGCTCGAATTCCCCGGCCGGCTTCGCCTGCGCATGCGCCGCGGCTGCGGGTGCGGCGCTCGCGATCGGCGCCGGGTTCGCGCTCGCGGGCGCGTGGCTGGTGCTGCCGTTCGCCGGGCTGGAGGCGCTGCTGCTGGGCGCCGCGTTCGTGGCGTATGCGCGACGCGCCGCCGACTACGAGCGCATCGAGCTCGCGTCGGGCCGCCTGACGGTGGAAGTCGCGGAGGCCGAGCGCTCGCGGCGCCACGAGCTCGATCCGCGCCGGCTGCGGGTCTGCCTCGAGGCAGGGCGCGTGGTGCTGCGGGGGACAGAAGAAGAGCTGGAAGTGGGCCGCAACCTCGACGCCGAAGCGCGCGTGCGGCTCGCCGCCGAGCTCGCGAGAAGATTGCGGATCCGAATTTCGGGGAACGACGCACATGAGGGGTAGAAGAGCCTTATCCGTCCTGGCGGGCCTCGCGGCCCTGGCCAACGCCGGCGCCGCGCACGCCATCGCCTGGTACTTCCAGACGCCGGCCTCGACCCTGGCGCGCGACATCGACCAGCTGCACCAGTACATCATGTGGCTGATCATCGTCATCTTCATCGGCGTGTTCGGCTTCATGTTCTGGGCCTGCTACGCGCACCGCAAGTCGAAGGGCCACGCCGCCGAGCAGTTCCACGAGAACACCACCGTCGAGGTCCTCTGGACGGTGATCCCGGCGATCATCCTGGTGATCATCGCCTGGCCGGTGACCAAGACCGTGATCGCCCAGAAGGACACCTCGGCGCCCGACCTCACCATCAAGGTGACCGGCTACCAGTGGAAATGGGGCTACGACTACCTGAAGGGCGAGGGCGAGGGCATCAGCTTCGTCTCCATGCTCTCCACCCCGCGCGAGCAGATCGAGGGCGGCGCGAAGAAGGGCGAGAACTACCTGCTCGAGGTCGACAACGAGATGGTCGTGCCGGTGGGCAAGAAGGTGCGCGTCATCGTCACCGCCGCGGACGTGATCCACGCCTGGTGGATCCCCGCCTTCGGCGCCAAGCAGGACGCCATCCCCGGCTTCCTGCGCGACACCTGGTTCCGCGTCAACGAGCCCGGCACCTACCGCGGCCAGTGCACCGAGCTCTGCGGCAAGGAGCACGGCTTCATGCCGATCGTGGTGCGCGCCGTGCCGGCCGAGGACTATTCCAAGTGGGTCGGCGAGCGCAAGCTGGCGGCCGCCAGGGCCGCCGACGACCCGAGCAAGGTGTGGCAGCCCGAGGAGCTGGCGGCGCGCGGCGAGAAGGTCTACGCCGCCAACTGCGTCGCCTGCCATCAGGCGACCGGGCGCGGCCAGCCGCCCGCCTTCCCGGCGCTCGCCGGCTCGAAGGTGGTGAACGGCCCGGAGCAGGGGCAGATCGACATCGTGCTCAACGGCAGGCCGAACACCGCCATGCAGTCGTTCAAGCAGCTCTCCGACACCGACATCGCCGCGGTGATCACCTATACGCGCAAGTCCTGGGGCAACAAGGCGAGCGACGTGCAGCCCGCCGAAGTCAAGGCCAGAAGAAAGTAGAGGAAGAGTCCATGAGCGCAGTCGTACACGATACCCACGGCCACGATCACGCCCACGACCACCACGGCGGCTACGGCGGCGTCATGCGCTGGATCACGACCACCAACCACAAGGACATCGGCACGCTGTACCTGTGGTTCAGCTTCATCATGTTCAGCATCGGCGGCCTCATGGCGGTGGGCATCCGCCTCGAGCTGTTCTCGCCGGGGCTGCAGTGGACCGACCCGGACTTCTTCAATCAGCTCACCACCATGCACGGCCTGATCATGGTGTTCGGCGCCATCATGCCGGTGTTCGTCGGCTTCGCGAACTGGCAGATCCCGATGATGATCGGCGCGCCCGACATGGCCTTCGCGCGCCTCAACAACTGGTCGTTCTGGCTGCTGCC
>JBQTJF010000037.1:0-1692 GCA_052387375.1 Betaproteobacteria bacterium | reverse complement strand
ATCGCCGCGGCGGCGCTGCGCCTGGGCTGCAAGTCGGTGGCCTTCACCTACAACGACCCGGTGATCTTCGCCGAGTACGCCATGGACATCGCCGACGCCTGCCATGAGAAGGGCCTGCAGGCGGTGGCGGTGACGGCGGGCTATATCCACGCCGCGCCGCGGCGCGAGTTCTACGCCAAGATGGACGCCGCCAACGTCGACCTGAAGGCCTTCACCGACGAGTTCTACTGGAAGGTCTGCGGCGGCCGGCTGCAGCCGGTGCTCGACACGCTCGTCTACCTGGTCAAGGAGACGCAGGTCTGGACCGAGGTCACCACGCTCCTCATCCCCGGCAAGAACGACTCCGACGAGGAGATCCGCGCCGAGTGCAAGTGGATCTGCGAGCACCTCGGCCTCGACGTGCCGCTGCACTTCACCGCCTTCCATCCCGACTGGAAGATGACCGACGTGCCGCCGACGCCGGCGGCGACGCTGACGCGCGCGCGCGAGATCGGGCGGCTCGCCGGCCTGAACTACGTATACACCGGCAACGTGCACGACGAGCCTGGCGGCTCGACCTATTGCCCGTCGTGCGATGCGTCGGTCATCCGCCGCGACTGGTATGCCACCCGCGGCTACGAACTCGACGATGCGGGCGCGTGCAAGCAGTGTGGCACGCGCATTCCCGGCCGCTTCCAGCAATTCTCGAAACCCTTCGGCCCGCGCCGCATCCCGGTGCGCATCGCCGCCTGAAAAAGTATGATGTCGCGAGCATGAAGAACGCAGTACTACTGGGAGGGATGGTGGCGGCGCTGCTGCTCTCGGCCTGCGCGCCGCAGACGAAGATCGCTGCGCCGCCATCCAAGGCGCCCGTCCCGCCGCCGGTGGCGCTGCCCGCGCCGGCGCCCGCGCCGGAGCCGCTGCGGCCGGCCTCGCCCGGGGTCGAGGCCTACAAGTCCCTCGTGGCGAGCGAGATCTGGACGCGCAACGCCGAGGTCTACGCCGAGCCGGTCCCGGAGATGCTGAAGTCGATCGTCGTGCTCGAGATCACCATCGACCGCGCCGGCAATCCGATCGACCTCTCGGTGCTGCGCTCCAACGGCTTCAAGCAGCTCGAGCTGCGCGCGCTCGAGGCCGTGGTGCGCGCGGCGCCGTTCCCCGCCCCCGTCGCCGGCGCGCTCGAAGGGCCGGGCTGCGTCACCTTCCTCGAGACCTTCCTCTTCCGCGACGACGGCCGCTTCCAGCTGAGAAGCCTAGTCCTTTAAGAGAAGCTGGATCAGCGCCGAGGTGCTGTCCCAGCGCTTGCCGCCGCGCGCCTCGAGGTGCGCGTAGAACTGGTCGACCAGCGCCGTGACCGGCAGCCGCGCCCCGCTCTTCTTCGCTTCGCCGAGGCAGATGCCGAGGTCCTTGCGCATCCATTCGAGGGCGAAGCCGAAGCCCTCGGCCTTGAGCTCGCTCATCGGCTTCCAGCGGTTCTCCATCTGCCAGGACTGCGCCGCGCCCTTCGAGATGACGGCGATGACCTTCTCGAGATCCAGATTGCTTCGCCTGGCAAAAGACAAGCCTTCGGCGAGCGCCTGCGCCAGGCCGGCGATGCAGATCTGGTTCACCATCTTGGTGAGCTGCCCCGCGCCCGGCCCGCCGATCAGGGCGGCGAGCTTGGCGTAGACGTCGATCACCGGCTTCGCCTTCTCGAACGCCGCCGGCTCGCCC
>JBQTJF010000036.1:0-3744 GCA_052387375.1 Betaproteobacteria bacterium | reverse complement strand
AGTAGAAGTCCGGCTCGAACGCCTTCAGGAACTCGCCCTTGTCCAGCCCGCCGAGGAACATCAGCTCGTCGACGGCGACGTTCCACTCCATGAGCGTGCGCACCGCGCGCTCGTGCGCCGGCGCGCTGCGCGCCGTCACGAGCGCTGTTCGGATCTTCATTCCAGAATCCTTTTCTGTCTGCAGCCGGTGCAACGCCTCCAATAGCGGCTTGAACGGCCCGGGCGGCAGCGGCTGCAGGGCGTGCGCCGCCTCGTGGCGCGCGAAAGCATCCAGGCCGTCGCGCTGGTAGACGATCTCGGCCTCGTCGGAGAAGAGCACCGCGTCGCCGTCGAAGGCGATGCGCACCTCGCCGGCGTGGCGGCTCGCCGCGAGCCGCGACTCGGGATAGACGCGCGCCGCCGGGCACTTCGCCTCGAGCGCGCCGAGCACGTCGGCCTCGTTCGCCGAAAGGAAGAGGTTGGCCTTGAGCGCCTCCAGGTACTTGTACGGGCTCCTGCCGCGCGTGAACACGCCGCGCTCGATGGCGAGGCCGGCCTGCTTGGCGGACTTGAACACCCGCAGCCCGGACACCGGGTCGTGCTTGGAGAGGATCACCACCTCGACGCGGCTCGCCTGCGGCGGTTTGAACGCGAGCAGCTTCTTCAACAGCGGGAAGGCGACGCCCTCGCGCGCCGGCACCTCGAGCCGCCCGTACTGCAGCGCGATGTACGCCGGCTCGCCGTCGCGCTCGAAGACGCGGTTCTCCTCCTCGAAGTCGAACAGCGCCCGCGAGGAGATCGCCACCACCAGCTTGCCCTCGACGGAATACGGCATTACCGGTCCTTCGGCGCTTCCCGGGTCGGCTTCGCGCCCTTGGGGAACAGCGGCGCGAGCGAAGCAGAGCCCGTGAAGAGCGCCGCGACCAGCCAGGCGGCGCTGAGGATGATGGCGGCGATGAAGGCCCAGTTGTAGATCTGGTGCCAGGTCTTGCTCATCAGCGGCCCGAGGACGAGCAGCCCGACGGCGTGCGCGCAGGCGACGACGATGAGCGTGGCGAGCGGCACGAGGAGGGCCTTGACCAGCGTCCGGAAATCGCTCTTGCCCTCGATGAGCAGGGCGGCGCGCCGGGCGAGCAGCCAGAACACCAGCAGCGCGCCGCCGAAGCCGAGGAACTGCACGATGCGCGCCGCGTTCAGGCCCGACTTGCCGAAGCGCGTCGCCTTGAAGAGGTCCATCTCGCCCAGCGCGGCGGCGAGCACCAGGGCGAGGACGATGACGATGGCGTACCGCAAGCTCCAGACCCAGCGCTCGTTCATCTCTCCCTCCGCATGGAGCGGGTGATGGGAATCGAACCCACGTATTCAGCTTGGGAAGCTGATGTTCTGCCATTGAACTACACCCGCGCGAGGCGATTCTAGCGCGAACTCGCGCGCCGCCGGCCGGTCCTCCCATGAGCAAGGAACGAGGGAGGACCGATGCGGCTTGCGGCACTTTTCTCTTGTCTGGCTCTCGCCGGCGCCGCCGGCGCGGCCGATCCGCCGCCGCCCCTGCCGGGCGAAGGCACGCGCTACGGCGGGCGCGCGACGGTCTCCGCGACCTACACGAGCGGCAACACCGAGAGCGAGCGGCTCTACGGCGACGCGCAGCTCACCGCGCGCGCGGCGGCCTACCGCTACTCGCTCTCGGGCAAGGTCGAGCAGCGGCAGGACCCGGCGCTCGGCGACAACTCGGCGTGGCTCGCCGCGGCCAACTACGACCGCTTCTTCGACGCGCGGCGCTTCGCCTATGGCCGCGCCTCGGTGGAGCGCGACGAGGCGAAAGACCTCGAGAGCCGCAGCGCGCTCGGCGCCGGCTACGGCGTGGACCTCTTCGACACGCCCGCCGCCAGCCTCTCGGTGCGCGGCGGCCCCGAGTACGTGGCGGTGGAGCGCTTCGTCGGGCCGCAGGAGGAATACCCCGCGGCCGGCTGGGGCATCAAGGCGAGCTGGCGCCCGCGCGTCGACCTCGAGCTCTTCCACGAGCAGGACGGCTTCTGGAACCTCGAGGACACCGGCGTGGTCAGCCTGCGCTCGAAGAGCGGCCTGCGCGTGCCGCTGGTCGCGCGGCTCAACGCCACGGCGCAGCTCAACGTCGACTGGGAGAGCGAGCCCGCCCCGGGACGCGCCTCGACCGACCGCACGCTGCTGCTCGGCCTGGACTACACGTGGTGAGGCAAGCTAGGCGGAGAGGATGAAGACGGAAAGCGCGCCGAGCCCGGCGAGGCTGAGCGCGGCGTGCAGGCGCACCAGCCGGCGGAAGAGCTGCTCGGCGGCGAAGACGTTGGCGCGCGCGTCGATGTCGAGGCAGCGGCGCACGAGCGGCATCACCACCAGCACCTCGACGGCGGCGGCGGCGCCGAGCAGCGCGCCGCCCGCGAGCCACCAGGGCGCGCCGCCGGCGACGCCGGCGAGCAGCGCCGCGAGCGCGCCGACGGCGCCGAACGACGCCTTCAGCACCACGGGGCGCGGGTGCGCCATGAGCGCGTAGGCGTCGGCGAGCTCCGCGCCGCCCGCCATGACCGCGGGATGCTCGACCAGGCACACGTAGGTCGCCGCGCCGGCGTAGAGCGCGCAGCAGAAGAACGCGATGTTCTGCGACGCGAACTGCAGCAGCAGCAGCATGGCCGTCCCCTCCCCCGCCGCCAGTGTACTGCCGCCGTTGTATGATTGGCCGATGATCCAGGTGACGGTGAACGGCAATCCGCAGCGGTTCCAGCAACCCCTCGACGTGGCGGCGCTGCTGCAGCATTTCGCCTTCACCGGCAGGAAGATCGCCGTGGAGCGCAACGGCGAGATCGTGCCGCGCAGCGCCCATGCGAGCACGCTGATCGCGGACGGCGACCGGCTCGAGATCGTCGTCGCCGTAGGCGGGGGCTAGCGCGGTGAACGACCCGCTCGTCATCGCCGGCAAGAGCTACGGCTCGCGCCTGCTCGTCGGCACCGGCAAGTACCGCGACTTCGCGCAGACCCGCGCCGCGGTCGAGGCGTCGGGCGCCGAGATCGTCACGGTCGCCATCCGCCGCACCAACATCGGCCAGAACGCGGACGAGCCGAGCCTGCTCGACGCGCTGCCGCCCGCCAGGTTCACCTACCTGCCCAACACCGCCGGCTGCTACAACGCCGCCGACGCGGTGCGCACGCTGCGGCTGGCGCGCGAGCTCCTCGACGGCCACGACCTCGTCAAGCTCGAGGTGCTGGGCGACCCGCACACGCTCTACCCGAACATGCCGGAGACGCTGCAGGCGGCCGAGCAGCTGGTGAAGGACGGCTTCAAGGTGATGGTGTACTGCTCCGACGACCCGATCCAGGCGCAGATGCTGGAGTCGATCGGTTGCGTCGCGGTGATGCCGCTCGCCTCGCTCATCGGCTCCGGCATGGGCATCCTCAATCCCTGGAACCTGCAGCTCGTCATCGAGAAGGTGAAGGTGCCGGTGCTGGTCGACGCCGGCGTGGGCACGGCCTCCGACGCTTCCATCGCCATGGAGCTCGGCTGCGACGGCGTGCTCATGAACACCGCCATCGCCGCCGCGCGCGACCCGGTGCTGATGGCGCGCGCGATGCAGAAGGCGGTCGAGGCCGGCCGCGAGGCCTTCCTCGCCGGCCGCATGCCGAAGAAGCTCTACAGCGCCGCGCCTTCCTCGCCTACCGAAGGAACGATCTCCTCGAAGGCGGCTTGAACCGCCCCATCCGCAGCTTCGTCCTGCGCCAGGGGCGCACCACCCCGGC
>JBQTJF010000035.1:0-1582 GCA_052387375.1 Betaproteobacteria bacterium | reverse complement strand
GCGCCTCGTCGCCGAGTTCCGCCGCCTGCTCGTGCGCACCTACGCCAACGCCTTCCACGGCTACGGCGGCCAGGCGATGGAGGTGCTGCCGGTGCGCATGCACCCCGAGGACACCGAGGTGACGGTGCGCAACCGCTACCTGCGCCCCGGCGCGCCGCCGGTGATGGTCGACTACGCCATGCACAAGACCCCCGAGGGCTGGAAGATCTTCGACGTCGCCGTCGAGGGCATCAGCATGCTGATGGTCTACCGCGCCGAGTTCGCCGAGGCGCTGCGCCGCGCCGGGGTGGACGACCTCATCCAGGGGCTCGCCGAGAAGAACAACACGCGGTGACAGGGAAGCAAGGCGCAACGGCAGGCGCGGTCCTCGTCACCGGCGGGCTCGGCTACATCGGCTCGCACACGTGCGTGGTGCTCGCCGAGGCGGGCTTCCGCCTCGTCATCGTCGACAACCTCTGCAACGCCAAGAAGGCGGTGCTCGAGCGCCTCTCTGAGCTGGTCAATCAAGAAATCCGGTTTCATAAGGCGGACCTGCGCGATCGCTCGTCGCTGGAACGGATTCTTTCGGGAGTCGATTCTGTCGTCCATTTCGCCGGCCTGAAGGCGGTGGGGGAGTCGGTCGAGAAGCCGCTCCTCTACTACGACAACAACGTCGGCGGCACCGTGCGGCTGCTCGAAGCGATGGCCGCGCGCGGCGTGCAGCGGCTCGTCTTCAGCTCATCGGCGACCGTGTACGGCGACCCCGAGCGCCTGCCGATCCCCGAGGGCCACCGGCTCGCGCCGACCAACCCCTACGGCAAGTCCAAGCTCGTCATCGAGCACATGCTCGCCGACCACGCCGCCGCCGATGCCGCGTTCCGCTACGCGGCGCTGCGCTACTTCAATCCCATCGGCGCGCATCCCTCGGGGCGCCTGGGCGAGGACCCGCGCGGCATCCCGAACAACCTGCTGCCCTACGTCGCGCAGGTGGCGGTGCAGAAGCTCTCCGCGCTGAAGGTCTTCGGCAAGGACTACAAGACCGCCGACGGCACCGGCGTGCGCGACTACATCCACGTCATGGACCTCGCGCGCGGGCATCTCGCCGCTCTTCAATACCTGGACCGGAAGAAAGGTTCTTTGACGGTAAACCTGGGCACCGGCCGCGGTTACTCGGTGCTCGAGGTGGTGGCCGCCTTCGAGCGCGCCTCGAGGCGCAAGGTGCCGCTCGAGTTCGCCCCGCGCCGCCCGGGCGACGTGGCGCAAAGCTACGCCGACCCCTCCCTCGCCGCGCGCCAGCTCGGCTGGGAAGCCGCGCTCGACCTCGACGCCATGTGCCGCGACGTCTGGCGCTGGCAGTCGCAGAACCCGGACGGCTACTGAGATCGAGGTCAGGCCCCGAACTTAATTGGAGAGGTAGCCGGTTTACTCGCGCCTAGCGGCGTCGACAGCACAACCGACTATCACGAGCACTACGACTAACCTGACTTTCGCTACTCGTGCCTGAGGGCGAGTGCAAGTGCTTGGTTTTGCAAGGGGGAGGGGTCGAAGGTCTGTACTACATCGCTGCGGCTATTTTTGCAGCGGTGATCTTGGGTGGGGTCTG
>JBQTJF010000034.1:0-8429 GCA_052387375.1 Betaproteobacteria bacterium | reverse complement strand
CTCAATCCCAAGGGCGTGGTGCCGACGCTGTTGCACGACGGCAGGACGGTGGTCGAGTCAACGCTGATCTGCGAATACCTGGATGACAGCTACCCCGGCCATGCGCTGATCCCCGAGGACCCGTATCGCCGGGCGAACATGCGCCTGTGGTCCAAGCTGATCGACGAGGCGCTGTTCGAGGCCACGCGCGAGATCAGCTTCTCGGCCACGTTCCGGGAGAAGCTGCGCGAGATGTCGCCCGAGCAGCGCGAGACGCGCTTTCGCAATGTCGGCGACCCGGAACGCCGGGCGCGCTACGTCTCCACCTACGAGCACGGGATCGACAGCCCCTACGTGTTCCAGGCAATCGCCCATTTCGAGAAGGCGTTCAAGAGCATGGAAGCGGCGCTCGCCGAGGGCTGGCCCTGGCTTGTCGGGGCCGAGTATTCGCTTGCCGACATCAACCTCACACCGTACGTCGCGCGCCTGGAGTACCTCAATTTGCTCGACCTCTGGCTGCGCGAGCGCTCCGCGACCCAAGCGTGGTGGCAGCGCATCAAGGCCCGCGAGAGCTACGGCGTCATCGATGGCCGGCTGACGCAAGACGAGAATGACCACATGTGGAACCACGGCTCGACCGTTCGGGAGCGCGTGGCGGAGCGGCTGCGGTATATCTGGCGGGTTAGACCGAGGGCTGCGCCATGTCCTTCGCGGTGTACAGCTTCTCTGCGACCGCCTCGTCGGGGATGGCGGGCATTTGCGCCGCACACGCCGCGTAGCGGCTGCGCAGGGAGTCGAGCCGGCCGGGCTCGCGCCGGCTGAGGTTGGCTCGCTCGCGCGCATCGCGCGAGAGGTCGTAGAGGAACTCGTTGCCCTCGATCGAGAGGTATTTCCAGCTTCCGGAGCGCACGGCGTGCTGGTCGCGGAATTTCATGCGCCAGAAAAGCTCGCGCTCGAAAATCTTCGATTCCCGAAGCACGCCAAGAAGCGAGACGCCGTCGCTCGGATAGTCCGGGTGGGGTGCGACTCCGGCCGCCTCCAGCAGCGTCGGGGCCCAGTCCATCGAGATCGCCGCCTGCCCGGTCACGCGCCCCGGGGGCACTTTCTGGGGCCAGCGCGCGATGAGCGGCACGCGGATGCCGCCTTCCAGCAGGTCGTTTTTCTTGCCGCTGAGCGGCCACTGGTCCGAGAAGCGCTCGCCGCCGTTGTCGCTGGTGAAGATCACCAGCGTGTCGTCGGCGCGGCCCGTGCGCTCCAGCTCTTGCAGGATGCGCCCGATGCCTTCGTCCATGTGGCGGATCATCGCCTGGTAGATCTCGACGCTGCCGCCGTCCAGGTGATGGATGGCGCCGTGGATGCGCTTCGATTCGGCCTCGTCCTCGCGCGTCTCCCAGGGCCAGTGCGGTGCGGTGTAGTGCACCGAGAGCAGGAAAGGCGCGTGCGCGTGGCGCTGGATGAAATCGACGGCCCGGTCGGTGATGAGGTCAGTGAGATAGCCCGAGCGCTGCACCTCGACTTCGTTCTCGAACAGGTCGTGCCGGCCGCCAAGGTCGCAATGGCTGAAGTAGTCTACGCCGCCGCCCATCGGCCCGAAGAACTCCTGGTAGCCGCTCTTCAGCGGTCCGAAATGCGGCGGGTAGCCGAGATGCCACTTGCCGACCAGGGCGGTGGCGTATCCGGCGTCGCGCAGGAGCGAGACGAACGTCGGATGCTCCGGGGGCAGGCCGAGCATCGGGTCGCCGCGTGCCTTGCCGGTGAGCGGTTCCTCGGCCGCACCGCGCAGGCGGTACTGGTAGCGGCCGGTGATGAGCGCGAAGCGGGTCGGCGAGCACAGCGCCGAGTTGGCGTAGCCGTCGGTAAAGCGCAGCCCCTGCCCGGCCATGCGGTCGAGGCAGGGCGAGGTCGGCGCCCGGGCGCCGTAGCAGCCGAGGTCGGCGTAGCCGAGGTCGTCGGCGACGATGAGAACGAAGCCCGGCTTCACTGCAGCGTGATGCCGTTGTCGCGGATCACCTTGAGCCAGTGATCGCGATCCCTCTGCAGGCGAGCCGCTGCTTCCGCCGGGGAAGACTGCAGCGGCTCCATGTACGCCGAGAGCATGCGCTTGCGGAAGGTCTCGTCGGCTACCGCCTTCGCGGTGTCCCCCGCGATGCGCTCGATCACCAAGGAGGATGTGCCCTTGGGCGCGAACAGCCCGGCCCACGACTCGCCGTACTCCCCCGCGAAGCCGGCTTCGGCGGCGGTCGGCACCTCGGGGGCGAGCGCGCTGCGCGCCGTTTCGAGCATCGCGAGGGGCTTGAGGCGCCCCGCGTCCACCAGCGTGCGCGACGCGGCGAGCGTAATGGCGACGAAATCGAGGCTGCCGTTCGCCACGTCCTTGAGGGCGTCGCTCGCGGCGTTGTACGGAACGTAGCTCAGGCGCATGCCGGAGGACTTCTGCAGCAGCGCCATGGCGAAGTAGGGCCGGTCGGCGCCGCCGCCGCCGGTCCAGTAGGTCGCGCCGCCGGGGCGCGTTCGGGTGAAGGCGGCAAGCTCCTGCAACGAGGACACCGGCAGGTCCTTGCGCACCAGGATCCAGCTCGACACCTTCATCAGGCGGTAGACCGCGAGCAGCTCGGCGTGAGGCTGCAGCTTGAGCTGCGGCATGAGCGCGGCGGCGGTGGCGACGCTGACGCCCGGCGAGTAAAGCAGCGTATGGCCGTCTGGCTTCGACCTGGCGACCGCGTCCATGCCAAGGGTGCCGTGCGCGCCCGGGCGATTCTCGACGATCGCCGGCTCGCGCCAGGCCGCGGCGAAGCGCTCGCCGAGGAGCCGCGCGGCGATGTCGCCGGCCGTGCCGGGCGGATTGGGCACCACGACCCGCACGAGCCTTTCGGGAAAGCGCAGCTCCTGCGCGCCGGCGGTCGCGACGGCGGCGCCGAGCGCGGCGGCGGTGAGAAAGGCGCGCATGCATTGCATTTTTTCAGGTCCGGGTCGACACTAAAACGGCATGACTGCACTAACAGGTATGCTGGTCTGCGATAGCTCGTGGATCTGAAGCAGCTCGAGTATTTCGTGCACGTCGCCGAGCTCGGCAGCTTCACGCGCGCCGCGACGCTGCTGTCGGTGGCGCAGCCCGCGCTCAGCCGCCAGGTGCGGCTGCTCGAGATCGAGCTGCGCCAGAACCTGCTCTATCGCAACGGCCGCGGCGTCACGCCAACCGAGCCCGGCAAGCGGCTGCTCGCGCACGGCCGGGGCATCCTCGAGCAGGTGAGCCGCGCGCGGCAGGAGCTCGACGAGATCAAGGGCGCGCCGGTCGGGCACGTCATCGTGGGGCTGCCGCCGAGTGTCGGCCGCGCGCTCAGCACGTCGCTGGTGGAGAAGTTCAGCGAGCGCTTTCCCAAGGCGACGCTCGGCGTCGTGGAAGGCCTGACCGTCTATATCCAGGAGTGGCTGGCGATGGGCCGGGTCGACGTCAGCCTGCTCTACAACCCGGTGCCCTCGCCGCACCTCGAGACGCTGCCGGTGGTCGAGGATCGGCTTTACCTCATCGGGCCCGCGGCATCCGCCGCGCGAAGGAAAACGCCGCTGGCGGTGCCGCTCGCAGCGCTGCAGGGCTACCGCCTGATCGTCCCGGCGCGACCGCACGCCATGCGCATGCACGTGGAGACGCAGATGGCCAACCTGGGGCTGAAAATGAAAGTGGCATGGGAAATCGACGGCATCTCGACCATTCTCGACCTGGTGCGCCAGGGCTACGGCCACGCGGTGCTGCCGATCCACGCCGTCGCCGGCCGCGAGGGCCTCGTCGCGCAGCCGATCGTCAAGCCGCGCCTGGCGAGCGTGCTGGTGCTCGCCACCGCCGCGCAGCGGCCGCTCACGCCGCTCGCACGCTCGGTGGCGGGCCTGCTGCGGGAGCTGGCGCCGCCGGCGCTGCAGCAGCGCGCTATAGCAAACCCGCATAGCGGCTAGTCCTTGGACGCCATATCTCCCCTGCCGAAAGTAAACGAAACTGCGCGAGCCCGATGAAGCCGATCGCGCCACCCGACCCGAACGTCCGCCGGCCGAAGTTTGTCCCGCCGCCGCTCGCCTGCGACGCGCATTGCCACGTCTTCGGGCCGGCGACGAAATTTCCGTATGCACCGGATGGCCCGTACCGGCCGCCCGATTCTCCGTTTGAAGAGCTGCAGAAACTTCACAAGACGTTGGGCGTGGAGCGCGCCGTCATCGTCCATGCTAGCTGCCACGGTGCGGACATTCGCGTCACCCTGGACGCGATCGCGCGCTCGGGCGGCCGATATCGCGGCACCGCCATCATCGATGAGCGCTGTACGGAAAAGGACTTCGCGCGCATGCACGAGGGCGGCATCCGCGGCGTGCGCTTCAATTTCGTCAAGCACCTGGGCGGTCGTCCGGACATGGCGTTCTTCCAGAAGACGGTAGCGCAGGTCAAGGAGATGGGCTGGCACCTGATCCTGCATCTCGACGCCGCGGACCTGGTCGAGCTCGGCGAGATTTTTCCGACGATTCCCGTGCCGGTGGTGATCGACCACATGGGACGGGTGAGGGCGGCGGACGGGCTCGAGCAGCAGCCCTTCAAAGCGCTTCTTGAATGGACAAGAAAGGAAAACTTCTGGGTGAAGGTGTGCGGGGCGGAGCGGGTGTCTTCCGCGGGGCCGCCGTTCACCGACGCGGTGCCATTCGCCCGAGCGCTGATCGAAGCTGCGCCCGAGCGCGTGCTGTGGGGCACCGATTGGCCGCACCCGAATGTCGGCAGGCACATGCCGAACGACGGCGACCTGATGGATCTCTTTCCCCTGATGGCGCCGGAGCCTGAGATGCAAAAACGGATCCTGGTGGACAACCCTGCGAGACTATATGGCTTCTGAGCTCGATCCTTTGCGCCCGATTCCGGGAACCTGCGTGTTCGACGGCGTCCAGAGCCGGCGCGGCTACCGGATCAACAAGTTCTGCATGGGCCTCGCGAAAGCGGCGAACCGCGCGGCCTTCAAGGCGGACGAGGAAGCCTACCTTGCAAGATCGGACCTGACCGCGGCGGAGAAGGCGCTGGTGCGGGCGCGCGATTTCCGCGGGCTCGGCGAAGCCGGCGGCAACACGTATTTCCTGATCAAGCTCGGCGCCTGCACCGGGCACGGGCTCTATCACATCGGCGCGCAGATGCGAGGCGAAACCTACGAGCAGTTCCTCGCCACCCGCAAGGTGAAAGGAGCCACCTGATGGCCCGCCTGGTCGCCGGCATCGGAACCTCGCACGTGCCGTCCATCGGCCGTGCGTATGACCAGCGCAAGCACGGCGATCCCGCGTGGCAGCCCCTCTTCGACGGCTACGCCCCGGTCAGCGACTGGCTGCGCGAGCTCGCTCCGGACATCGCCATCGTCGTCTACAACGATCACGGCTGCGATTTCTTCCTCGACAAATACCCGAGCATCGCGATCGGTGCGGCCGATACCTATCCGATCGGCGACGAGGGCTTCGGCTCGCGCAAGCTGCCCGCCGTCAAGGGGGATGCGTCTTTTTCGTGGCACCTCTGCGAATCCCTGGTCTACGACGAGTTCGACATCACCGTGTGCCAGGAAATGCAGGTAGAGCACGGCTTCCTAGTGCCGATGAATCTGTGCCTGCCGCACGGGCAGGAATGGCCGGTGGCGGCCGTGCCGATCATGATGAACGTCATCCAGCATCCGTTGCCCACCGCCAGGCGCTGCTTCAAGCTGGGGCAGGCCATCCGGCGCGCGGTGGATTCCTACGCCAAGGACCAGAAAGTGGCGATCCTCGGCACCGGAGGCATGTCGCACCAGCTGCACGGCACGCGCTTCGGCTACATGAACGAGGATTTCGACCGCCTCTGGCTCGACAAGATCGAGAGCGACCCCGAAGCGCTGGCGCGCATGACCCACCACGAGATCATGGAGCGGGCGGGGGCCGAGGCGGTGGAGCTCATCATGTGGCTGGTGATGCGCGGGGCGCTCGCGCCGAAGGTGCGCCGGCGCCACCGCAGCTATTACGCGCCGATGACCACCGGCATGGGCGTCATCGCGCTCGAGGACGCGGTATAGAGGGCCTCGTCTCTCAGCGGCGTTCCCGCCTGCGCGTCGAAGTCGACCTACCACTTCTGCACGCCGCGTACCCATTGCTTTCGCGGAAGATCGCATCCGGCGGGCGCGATGAACGCGGCAAAGTTTCAATCAGAGATCGGATTCGATACGTGGGATTGAAGAAGTTGGCGATCGAGCCACGCCAAGGTGGATGGTGCTACGATGAAAGGAGAGCGTGCGCTATTCGATCCCGCACGATAAAAGGAGGAGAAAATGTTCAAGCAGCTCGTATACGCGGCGCTCGTCGTGCTTGGGGCGGCGGCGGCGCAACCGGCCAGGGCGCAGCAAAAGCTCGAGCGGGTCGACTTCCTGCTGAACTGGGTTCCGGGCGGCGACTATGCGCCGCTCTATTACGCGAAGAAAATGGGCTGGTACCAGCAGGCCGGCATCGATCTGCACCTCGAGGCCGGCCGGGGATCGGCGCCTGCCATACAGCGGGTCGGGGCCGGGACCAACCCGATGGGGATTGCCGACTTCGGCACCGCTCTCGCTTTGCGCGGCAAAGGCGCGGATGTGGTGGGCGTCTACAACATCTTCGCCAATTCTGCGCACGGCCTGTACTGGCTGAAAAGCTCGGGCATCAGGACGGTAAAGGACCTCGCCGGAAAGAAAATCGGCAACCCGCCCGGCGACGCTGCACGCATCATGTGGCCGGCGTTGGCGAAAGCGAACGGCGTCGACCCGAATTCCGTCACCTGGGTCAACATCGACCCCAATGGGAAGCTCGCGGCGCTCAAAGCCAAAGCGGTGGACGCGACGACGCAGTTCTACAACATCCACCACATCTTCGAGAGGGAGCTCGGCGCCGACATGGGTTTCCTCGCCTGGCGGGACGCCGGGTTCAATCAGTACAGCAATTCGGTCCTCGTGAACGGCGAATACCTCAAGAACAACCGGCGCACCGTCGACAATGTCGTGAAGGTAACGCAGCGGGCCTACGCTGCCTGCGTCGTTACGCCGAAACCCTGCGTCGACGCTCTGGTGGAGGCCAACGGCGCCCTGAAGCACGACAACGAGATGACCAACTGGAGCCTGGTGGAAGTCCTCATGCGGGATCAGTACGCCGAAACGGTCGCGCTCGGCTACATGGACCCGCAGCGCATGGCGAACGACTACGAGCTCGTGAAGACCTACATCGGCGTCGATAAGCCGTTCGACATCAAGAGCGCGTACACCAACGAATTTCTGGACCGTTCGATCAAGATGGCGAAGAAGTAGGCGGGGGAAGCGATGGGGCAAATGGCGGTGAACGCTTCGCCGAGACCCTTCGCCTTCGACAGCGAGCGCACTGCGCTGCTGGTGATCGATGTGCAGAACGACTTCTGCTCGCCCGGCGGCTACATGGAGCACGCGGGCGTCGACGTCAGCAACCTGCGCAAGCCGGTCGAGCCCATTCAGCGGCTCCTGAAGGAAGCGCGCCGCGTGGGTATGTACGTCATCTTCACCCGCGAGGGACACCGGCCTGGGCTGCAGACCGTTCCCGCCTCCTTCATGGAACGCACGCAATTCGCCGGTCATCCGATAGGCAGGCGCGGCCCGCTCGGGCGATTGCTGGTGCGGGGCGAAAGAGGGCACGAGATCATCGAGGAGCTGAAGCCGCTGCCGAACGAGACGATTATCGACAAGCCGGGCAAGGGTGCGTTCTACGCCACACCGCTGGAGTCCGTGCTGCGGAGCCTCGGCGCCACGCACCTCGCCATCGCGGGCGTCACGACCGAGGTCTGCGTGCAGACCACGATGCGCGAGGCCAACGACCGCGGCTACGACTGCCTGCTGGTGGAGGACGCCACCGAAAGCTATTTCCCCGAGTTCAAGCGGGCGACCCTGGCGATGGTCCGCGCGCAGGGCGCCATCGTCGGCTGGACCGCGACGACAAGCCAAGTGGTGGAAGCCCTCTGCGTCGAAAATTCCGATCGGCTCACGTCGAGGTAAATCTTGCCCTTGTCCCTGTTGTAAACCCAATCCGGATTGTGGTTTGACCCAAATCAGTTAAGGCTTCAACCCGATGGTCGAGCAGCGACTCAGCCTTGAATCTTACCCCCCAGTTGACAAACGCTTTGACGGGATGCCCCGTGGTTCACAATATTGCCGCTGATTCATAATGCCTCACTATATCACACACGGGCCCGAACCTCATCCGCCATCTCGCCCTCCCCAAGCTGAAAATCGAGGGCATGAACAAATCGCGGCAAACATCACGCGCACAAGTGTGTAAGAAATGGACGCTTACTTGACGCCCGCCCTTATTACCGGATCTGATGGATCGCTTCCCTGTTTCACACAGAAAAAATCCCTGTTCCGTAGCGCAGGGAATTATCCCGTAATCCCCTGAAAACAGTTGTTACCAGACGTAAAATT
>JBQTJF010000033.1:0-2773 GCA_052387375.1 Betaproteobacteria bacterium | reverse complement strand
CCAGCGGGTTTCCCTTGACCTGGTAGAAATCGGCAGCGTTCATGCCGAGCGCGACGGGCCCGATTCGCACTCCCGGCACGACGAGATTGTCGTGGATCGGAGCTGCAGGCGGCGTCGGCAGGTTCGCCGTGTCCGAGGCGCATGCGCCGAGAACAATGGCAGCGGTGGCGAGATACCGAGGCTTCATGTCTCCCCCTTTCTTTTTTCTAGGTTCCCTCGACGAGGATGAGCTTTCGCCGCGAAGCCTTCTTGCGCAGCTCGATGAGGGGCGCGTACTCGGGCGAGCGGTACCACTTCTGCGCCTGCTCGATCGACGGGAACTCCACCGCCACGAAGCGCTTGGGCGCCCAGCCGCCTTCCAGCGCCTCGATCCTGCCGAAGACATAGGCACTCATAGAAGAAATCTTAGCAGCACGCCGAGCGCGGCCATGGCGGCGACCGTTTCCACCAGGCCGCGCTGCAGGCGCAGCATCAGCACCGCGGCGAAGAGCGCCAGCGCGGCCGCCTTCCAGTCGAGCGTGGCGGGGTCGAAGGCGTACCAGCGCAGCGGCCCGGCGCGCGCCTCCTCGACCCCGGCGAAGAGCACGTGCAGCGCGAACCAGACGGTCAGGTTGAGGATCACGCCGACCACCGCGGCGGTGATGGCGGCGAGCGCGCCGGAGAGGCGCTGGTTGGCGCGCAGCTGCTCGATGAAGGGGGCGCCGGTGAAGATCAGCATCATCGGCAGCGCGAAAGTCACCCAAGTGCTGAGCGCGGCGCCCAGCACCCCGGCGGCGAGCGGCGAGAACGGCGCCGGGTCGCGCCAGGCGGCGAGGAAGCCGACGAACTGCGTCACCTTGATGAGCGGCCCGGGCAGCGTCTCGGCGAGCCCCAGGCCGTCGACCATCTCGGGGGCCGTCATCCAGCCGTAGTTTTCCACCGCCTGCTGTGCCATGTAGGCGAGCAGCGCATAGGCGCCGCCGAAGCTCACCACGGCAAGCTTGGAGAAGAACGCGGCGATGTCGAACAGCACATGATTTGCTCCGAAAGCAAATACAACGATCAGTATCGGAGCCAGCCATAGCGCCGTGCCCACCATCGCGTAGCCGATGGCCTGCCGCCAGCGTGCCGGCGCCGGTGTAGCCGGGGTCACTCCCTGGACCGTGCTCGCAAAGCCGATCGCGGCAGCAGCAGCGACGATCAGGGGAAACGGCAGGTCGAGAAAGAAGATGCCGACGAAGGCAGCCCCGGCGATCGCCATGAGCGCGCGCGTCTTCAGCCCGCGCCGGCCGATGCGGATCAGCGCCTCGACGACGATCACCAGCACCGCCGCCTTGACGCCGAAGAGCGCGCCCTCGACCGCCGGGATGCCCTTGCCGAGCACGTAGAGCAGCGACACGCCGAACATGACGAGCGCGCCGGGCAGCACGAACAGGATCCCCGCGGCGAGGCCGCCGCGCACCCCGTGCAGCAGCCAGCCGACGTAGGTGGCGAGCTTCTGCGCCTCGGGGCCGGGCAGCAGCATGCAGAAGTTGAGCGCGTGCAGGTAGCGGCCCTCCTCGACCCATTTCTTCTCGTCGACGAGCACCCGGTGCATGAGCGCGATCTGCCCCGCCGGGCCGCCGACGCCGAGGCAGCCGATCTTCAGCCACACCTTCAGCGCCTCACCGAAGGCGACGGGGGGTACGGGGGGGCTGTTTCCCCCTGTTACCGGTAAAGCGACGGGTTCCAGGTGTGCACCTCGGACTTGCCCTCCTTGCACCAGGCGTAAAGCGCGTCGTACATCGCCATCCCGTGCTCCAGCATCTCCAGATCGCTCTGGTAAACCCTGGACAGGCCGAGCGAGATGGCGGCCAGCCCCGCGGCCTGCGGCGCGAGCTCTAGCCGGTTGGTGTCGGCGCCGCGCACGATGACGGCAAGCTCGGCCATGGCAGGATCTTTGAATCGATAGTGCTTGAGAAAGGTGTCGAAGCTGCACAGCTAGACCTCGTGCGAGAGCTCGACGTCGGGGATGTCATATGCCGTCGCAGTTCTTTCTTGTGCCACCTTCTTCACATCGCCGGCAGGCACATAGAGAAACTCGGCCTCGGGGTCGATGAAGCGGCGGATCAGCCACGGGCAGGCGATGCGGTCGATCTTCGGCCGCTCGCGCGTCACCCAGCGCGTCGCGGCGCCGGCGGGCTTGGCCGCGAGCTCGCCGCCGTCCTCCTTCCAGCGCTCGATGCCGCCCTCGAGGTAGCGCGCGCCGAGCGCCTGGGCGACGCCCTGGCTGACCTCGTGGCCGTGCACGCAGTACACGACCACGCTGGCGGCGGCGGGCAGCGCCCGCTGCCACTGGGCGACGGTATCCGGGTCGCGGCGCAGGGCGCCGCGGATGAGACACGGCGACTCCCGCCAGCGCGCGTCGCGCCTGACGTCGATCAGCACGGGGGGCGAGGCCTGGCCAAGCGATTGCCGCAGCGCGGCGGCTGTGATGGCGGTGCTCACGGTGATTCCTCCAGTTTGGCCTAGGAAGCTACGCGCGGTGCCGCGTGGCGTCAATGCGATGCGAGTAGTTTTTGTCACGATCATGTGATACATGTAACGGATGCAAGAGCTGGAGGCCCTGGTGCTCAGCCTGCCCGCGCGCAATTCGACGCTGCGCATGCGCGCCTGGCGCGCGCTCAAGGAAGCGGGCTGCGGCGTGCTGCGCGACGGCCTCTACGTGCTGCCGGCGAGCGCCGCGGCAGGCGCGGCGCTGGCGCGCATCGAGTCGGAGATCCGCGCCGCGGGCGGCTTCGCCATGCGGCTGGAG
>JBQTJF010000032.1:0-5111 GCA_052387375.1 Betaproteobacteria bacterium | reverse complement strand
CCGAGGGGCACACCTTTATCGGGGAGCAAGAAGATGAGCAACCTGCGTGACGCAGTCGGCCTTTGCGTGCCGTACGGCAGGGCCAAATCGCAATACGAAACGGAGTTCGAGCCGGCCACGGCCACCGCCTGGGGGTATTTCAGGCCGAAGGGCGTCGCCTGCTACAGCCTGGGCATGCTGAAGGATCTGTATGCCCACGATGAGCGGCTTGCTGCCAACCACGGCCGCGTCGAGATCGACGGTGAGATGCGCGACGTGCACTACTACGTCACCGGCTCGCGCACGCCGCGGGTGTTCAACCTCGGCGGCGATCTGGCGCTGTTCGTGCTGCTCATTAAGTCGCGCGACCGCGAGGCACTGGCGCACTACGCGAAGCTGTGCATCGACATCGTGTACCCGTGCAGCCAGAGCTTTTTCTGCCCGACGCTGACCAAAATCGCGCTGGTGCAGGGCGACGCGCTGGGCGGCGGCTTCGAGCACGCTCTCGCCTCCGACCTGATCGTCGCCGAGGAAAGCGCGCAGCTCGGCCTCCCGGAGATCCTCTTCAACCTGTTCCCGGGCATGGGCGCCTACAGCCTGCTTTCGCGCCGCATCGGCATGCGCGCCGCCGAGGAGCTGATCATGTCCGGCCGCGTACTGCCGGCGGCCAAGCTCCACGAGATGGGCGTCGTCGACGTGCTCGCCAAGGACGGCGACGGACAGACGGCAGTACGTACGTGGATCGCGAAGCACGCCAACCGCCGCAACGGCATGCAGGCGGCCCTGGCAGCCCGCCGGTGCGTCAACGCAGTTACGCGCGAGGAGCTCGACGCGATCGCCAACGTGTGGGTGGACGCCGCATTCCGGCTCGGGGACCGCGACCTGAAGATGATGAGCCGGATCGTGCGCGCGCAGATGCGCCGCATGGAGCAGGGGGACGTAGGCGACGTCGCCGAAGCGGCGATCGCGGAGGAGCGCAGCGCGGCGGCGATGTAGCGCCGCCGCCGGCCGTCAATCCGGAACGAGCGAGGTGAAGCCGCCCTCGTAGAACACGCGGCCGAACTGGTAGAAGTTGACGCGTGTCGCGTTGATGATGGCTTTCTGCGCCGTCGGATCGCCGATCGTCTTCATGAGCACGTTCAGTTTCGCTACGTGGTCCTGGTCCATGGCCGAATGCGAGAGCAGGAACTTGAACCCCGGGCCGTCCATGTCGCGGCCGAGCGTCTTCGCGATCGACTGGGACAGCGTCGCGGCGTACGCGGACGCGATGATCTCCAGGCAATAGAGCATCCCCAGAATGGCGCACGGGTGCGCCCGTTCTGCGCAGAAGTAGTTGAACGCCAGCATGCATTGCACCGGCGCGCTCGGCGGGTTGGCACGGATGTGGGCGACGTCGCCCCCCACCGCCTCGACGTCCTCCAGAACCCACATCTCGTGCCCCTTTTCTTCCTCGATGCGCTCGTACAGCTCGTAGCGAACCTGGCGGTGCTCATCGCCGCAACGCGACGCGGCGGCGGCCATGGTCGGGCAGAAGTGCCAGACGATGTAGTAGAGGTCATGCAGGAATGCCTTGTACTCGGCGAGCGGCAGGCCGCGCGCCAGCATCGCATTCATCTTCGGGATGGCTTCGAACTCGCGGCGGCTCGTGTCCGTGGTCTCGAGCAGCGTGATGAAGAAAGAGGGGTTGTTGGGATAGTTCATGGTGCCTGCAATTGTAGCGCCGGCTAGCACTGCTTCGGCGTCCCGCTAGCTCGCCGACTTGCGCCGGCTGCTTACGTACTGCTCCATCTCGGCGCGCGCGGCGCTCAGTTCCTCGCTCAGGGCGCGCAGCAGGCCGGGGCTCTGCAGCCGGACCTCGCCGTCGGAGAGCTTGCCGAACGTGCCGCAGATGCGTGTCAGCCGATCCGCGCCCATGCTCGCGGAGGAGCCCTTCATGGCGTGCAGCAGCGCCCGGAATTCGGCGCAGTCGCGCCCCGCTAGCGCGCGCTCGATGCGCCCGAGCAGGGCGGTGCTGTCGGCGAGGAAGACGCCGACGAGCCGTTCGACGAACGCTGGCGACGAGCCGAGTTCCTCCAGATGGCCGAGCGTCTCGGTGTTGATGACGGCAGCGTCGTGGGGCGGCGTGGCGCGCGCGCCCATCGGCTCTGCCTTGCCGGCCGGCTCGGCGACCGCGGCGCAAAGCGCCTGGACCTCGTCGAGTAGCCTGAGGGCCTCGATCGGCTTGCCGAGGAAGGCGTCCGCGCCCGCCTCCAGCGCCTCGCGCTTCACCTCGGTGGTCACGTCGGCCGACAAGATAATGGCCGGAATGCGCGGGCGGCCCTGGTACATGAGGCGTAGCGCGCGAAGCGCCTCGATGCCCCCCAGCGTGGGCATGTTGCGGTCGAGAATGACCGCGTCGAAATGGTCGGTCTCGACGAGGTCGAGCGCCCGGTCGCCGTCGCCGACCAGGGCCACCGTATGCCCGCCGCGCTCCAGAATCTTGCTGATGACTTCCCGGTTGGTCGGGTTGTCGTCGGCGACCAGGATGCGCAGCTTGCGCGCGGCACCGCCACGGCGGGCGTAGTCCTGGAGGCGCACCACGCCTTCGCGGATCTCCTCGCCGGCCGAGACCGAGTGCAGGACGTTAAACAGCTGCCGCTTGTCGGCGGGTAGCTCGAGCACGGCACCGAACCCGGCCGACAACACCGCGAAGCGCGGCACGTTCAGCTCGCGCGCCACCGCGAGGATGCTCGGTGGCACCGGGTCGGGCGCGGCGCGGCGGAAGCGCTGCGCCTGCTTCAGGTCGTCGCCGGCGGCGTAGATGATGACGCTGTGGTAGGGCTTGGCGCGGCTGATCTCCGCCACCAGCCGGGCCACACCCTCCTCGACGTTCGCCACGGCGACCGGCGTCGCGCCCCAGCCGGCAAGCATGCCCTCCAGCGCCGCGCGCTCGGCGGCAGGGAACCCCACCAGCATGACGCGCGCGCCCGCAAGCTCGCCGGTGCCGGCGCCGGGGCGCTCCGGTTGCTTGTCGAGCTCGACCTCCACCCAGAAGGTGCTGCCCAGGCCGACGCTGCTCTCCAGGCCGATCTTTCCGCCCATCAGGCCGACGAGATGCTTGGCAATCGAGGTGCCCAGCCCGGTGCCGCCGAAACGGCGGGTGGTGGACTGGTCGGCCTGCGTGAAGCTCTCGAAGATGCGCGCCTGCGTCTCGGGGGCGATGCCGATGCCGGTGTCGCGGAAGGAGAACTTCACGCGCATCGCGGTCTCCGTCTCCGACCGCACCGACACGTGCACCGTGACGCTGCCCTGCTCCGTGAACTTCACCGCGTTGCCCGCCAGGTTGACGAGGATCTGGCGCAGATAGTGCGGGTCGCCGCGCACCGCCGGCGCCACCTCCGGCAGGATCGATACAACGAAGCCCAGCCCCTTGGCCGCGGCCTGGGCGGCGAGGATGCGGCACGTGCTGTTGACGAGCGCGTGCAGGTCGAAGTCGGTCTTCTCCAGCACCACTTTTCCGGCCTCGATCTTCGAGAAGTCGAGCACGTCCTCGACCAGGTCCAGCATCAGGCGCGAGGAGCTGCGCAGCGTTTGCAGCATGTCCGCCTGCTCGCGGTTGAGCGAGGTATCGCGCAGCAGGTCCGACATGCCGATGATGGCATTGAGCGGCGTGCGCATCTCGTGGCTGACCACCGAGATGAAGCGGCGCTTCGCCTGGTTGGCCGCCTCGGCGCGCGCCAGCGCCTCGAAGAGCTTTGTCACGAGCGATTGAACGTACAGGCTCAGGGCGATAAAGGCGACCAGGAGGCCCAATCCCATGCTCATGTGCGCGCTCCAGAAGGGGCTTTGCCAGAGCACGATGGCGAAGCCCGCGACGCCCAGAGCGAGCGAGACCAGAAGGTATTGCTTGCCGAAGCGGAAGCCGTTGGCAAGCGTCATCCAGACGTAGAGCAGCAGCAGCGGCGCGGCATCCTCGCCGAAGAAAGCCATGTAGCAGGTGACGGTCGAGAAATCCGCGAACATCGCGAACACGCGCCGCGCCGGCGACTTGAGCGGCGAGCCGAGCAGGTTGACCAGCACCAGCAGCCCGACGGCGAAGTGGGCCGCGCCGACATACAGGATCAGCTCGCGCTCGGCGCCCGAAGTTCCCGGCAGCAGGTAGAGCACCAGCAGCGCGCTGACGACCAGGCGCACGATCGCCTGCTCGTGCTCGGTGTCCGGCCGCGCGGCGAGCTTGGCGCGCAGCGCGAGCAGCGACTGGCGCAGCGCCGCGATCATCGCGCCTGCGGCGGGTCGCGCCACTCGTTCTGGATCTGCAGCACTTCTTTCTTCATGCCGGCGAAGGCCTCGACCAGGCGCGGGTCGAGGTGCTTGCCGGCCTGCGAGGCGACGTACTCGAGCGCCTGCTCGCTCGGCCAGGCGCTCTTGTAGGGCCGCACCGAGGTGAGCGCGTCGTAGACGTCGGCGACCGCGACGATGCGCGCGCACAGCGGGATATGGTCGCCCACCAGGCCGTTGGGGTAGCCCGAGCCGTCGTACTTCTCGTGGTGGCCGAGCGCGATGAGCGCGCCCATGCGCACGTACTTGGAGGCGCTGCCCTTGAGGATCTCGTGGCCGATCACCGGGTGGCGCTGCATGACCTGCCACTCGCCGGGATCGAGCTTGGCGGGCTTCAGCAGGATCTGGTCCGGGATGCCGATCTTGCCGATGTCGTGCAGCGGCGCGGCGAGCTCGACGGTCTCCGCCTCGTCGCGGTCCAGGCCGAGCGCGTTGGCGATGAGGCGCGAGTAGCGCGCCATGCGGATCAGGTGGTAGCCGGTCTCCTCGTCGCGGAACTCGCCGGCGCGCGCGAGGCGCAGCAGCGTCTCCTTCTCGCGTTCGCGCACCTCGCGCGTCGCGTCCTCGACCATGTGCTCGAGGAGGCGGCGCCGGTCCTCCAGGGCGAGCTGCTGGCGGCGCAGCGTGAGCAGGTTGCGGCAGCGCGCCAGGCACTCGCGCGCGTCGACCGGCTTGGTGAGGAAGTCGGTGATGCCGGCGTCGAGCGCGGCGTAGCGCACCTTGCGGTCGTCGTGCACCGTCACCATGACGATCGGCACGTGCTCGTAGCCCGGCAGCGCGCGCAGGCGCTTGACGAACTCGATGCCGTCCATGTC
>JBQTJF010000031.1:0-4310 GCA_052387375.1 Betaproteobacteria bacterium | reverse complement strand
CCGATATCTGCCGCGCCACGCCGCCGAAGCGCGCCGAGAACTCGATCAGCTCGTTGCCCATCTGCAGCTTGTGCACGGCGTTGGGGCTGATGTTGAGGGTGATCTCGCCGCCCTTCACGTACTCGGCGGGCACCTGGGTGCGCGAGTCCACCTTCACCGCCAGGTGCGGCGTATAGCCGTTGTCCACGCACCACTCGAAGAGCGCGCGCAGCAGGTAGGGCTTGGTGGCGATCTCCTTCACCGCGCTATTTTCGCATCACCTTTTCCGAGGGCGTGAGCGCCTCGATGAAGGCCGGGCGCGAGAAGATGCGCTCGGCGTACTTCATGAGCGGCGCCGCCGCCTTGCCGAGGCGGATGCCGTAGTGGTCGAGCCGCCACAAGAGCGGCGCGATCGCCACGTCGAGCATGGTGAAGTCGTCGCCCAGCATGTGCTTGGTGCGGGTGAAGACCGGCGAGAGCTCGATCAGCCGGTCGGTGACGTGCTGGCGCGAGCGCTCGACCTGCTTCTCCTTGCCGGACTCGAGCGGCTCGATCTGCGAGAACAGCTCGACTTCCATGTTGAAGAGCATGAGCCGCGCGCGCGCGCGCATCACCGGGTCGGCGGGCCTGAGCTGCGGGTGCGGGAAGCGCTCGTCGATGTACTCGTTGCTGATGTTCGACTCGTACAGGATCAGGTCGCGCTCGACCAGCACCGGCAGCCGGTTGTACGGGTTCATCACCGCGATGTCCTCGGGCTTGTTGTACAGGTCGACATCGATGACCTGGAAGTCCATGCCCTTCTCGTACAGCACGAAGCGGCAGCGATGGCTGAATGGGCACGTCGTGCCCGAATAGAGTTGCATCATGCGGGACCTACTTGACGTCCTTCCAGAATTCGCGCTTCAGCAGCCAGGTGAGGATGAAGAGAATGCCCAGGACGAACAGCGTCCAGATGCCCCAGGCGCGGCGCTCGAGCGCCGAGGGCTCGCCGACGTAGACGAGGAAGTTCACCAGGTCGCGCACCGTGGCGTCGTACTCGGTGGGCGACTGCATGCCCCGGGCGGCCTGCACGAGCTTGCCGTCCTCGAGCCGGCGCTCGCCCTGCAGCGTCCACAGCGCGTGCGGCATGGCGACGTTGGCGAACACGGCGTTGTTCCAGCCGGTCGCGGCCTTGGCGTCGCGGTAGAAGGTGCGCAGGTAGGTGTAGAGCCAGTCGGCGCCGCGCGAGCGCGCCACCACCGAGAGGTCGGGCGGCGGCACGCCGAACCACGCCTTGCTCTCCTTCGGATTCATCGGCGTCTTCATCGTCTCGCCGACCTTGTCCGCGGTGAACATCAGGTTGTCGCGGATCTGGTCCTCGGTGAGCCCGAGGTCCCTGAGGCGGTTGTAGCGCATGTACTGCAGGCCGTGGCAGCCCAGGCAGTAGTTGACGTAGGTGCGCGCCCCGGCCTGCAGGCTCACCTGGTCGGTCGGGTCGTGCGGCGAGCCGTCCAGCCGGTAAGTTTCTGCCCCCATGGCCGCAGCGCAGCCCAACGAGATCAAAATCGCGATGACGATCTTCATCAGTGGGTCACCCGCTCGGGCACCGGCAGCACCTTGTCGCGCTTCGTGTACCAGGGCATGAGGAAGAAGAAGAGGAAGTACAGGATCGTGAACAGGCGCGCGACCCAGGTCGCGATGTCTTTCGTATCCAGGATGTCCCTGGCGTCCGTAAACTGTCCCCACACCGTGGTCGGCTTGACGCCGAGGTAGCCGAGCACCAGGAACGAGACGACGAAGACGGCCAGCCAGGTCTTGTAGAGCCCGCCGCGGTAGCGGATCGACTTCACCGGCGAGCGGTCGAGCCAGGGCAGGAAGAAGAAGATGACGACGGCGATGCCCATCGCCAGCACGCCGGGAAACTGCGAGTTGAAGAACGGCGGCACGGCGCGCAGGATCGAGTAGTAGGGCGTGAAGTACCACACCGGCGCGATGTGCTCGGGCGTCTTCAGCGGGTCGGCGGGGATGAAGTTGTTGTGCTCGAGGAAGTAGCCGCCCATCTCCGGCAGGAAGAACATCACCACGCAGAAGATGGCGAGGAACACCACCGCGCCCATCAGGTCCTTGACGGTGTAGTACGGATGGAAAGGAATGCCGTCGAGCGGATGGCCGTCGGCGCCCTTCAGCTTCTTGATCTCGACGCCGTCGGGGTTGTTCGAGCCGACGTCGTGCAGCGCGAGGATGTGCGCCACCACCAGGCCGAGCAGCACCAGCGGCAGCGCGATCACGTGCAGCGCGAAGAAGCGGTTGAGGGTCACGTCCGACACCACGTAGTCGCCGCGGATCCACAGCGCCAGCGTCTCGCCGACGAAAGGCACGGTGCCGAACAGGTTGACGATCACCTGCGCGCCCCAGTAGGACATCTGGCCCCAGGGCAGCAGATAGCCGAAGAACGCCTCGCCCATGAGCGTGAGGTAGATGAGCACGCCGAAGATCCACACCAGCTCGCGCGGCTCGCGGTGCGAGCCGTAGAGCATGGCGCGGAACATGTGCAGGTAGACGACGATGAAGAACGCCGAGGCGCCGGTGGAGTGGATGTAGCGGATCAGCCACCCGGCCGGCACGTCGCGCATGATGTACTCGACCGAGCCGAAGGCGAGGCTGGCGTCGGGCTTGTAGTGCATGGTGAGGAAGATGCCGGAGACGATCTGGATCACCAGCACCAGCAGCGCCAGCGAGCCGAAGAAGTACCAGAAGTTGAAGTTCTTCGGCGCGTAGTAGGCCGCGGCGTGGATGCGCCACTGCTCCGCCACCGACGGCATGCGCGAATCGAACCAGCGCCAGCAGCCCTCCAGCACGCGAGCGACCATGCGCTACCCCTTGTTCTTTTCGTCGACGCCGATCACCAGCTTCGAGTCGGCGATGGTGTAGGGCGGCACCTTGAGGTTGGTCGGCGCCGGCGCGCCGCGGAACACCCGCCCCGAGTAGTCGAACTTCGAGCCGTGGCAGGGGCAGTAGAAGCCGCCCGCCCAGTCGGCGCCCATCTCGGCCTTCGCCTCGGCGCTGCGCAGCTGCGGCGAGCAGCCGAGGTGCGTGCACACGCCTTCCATCACCATCAGCTCGGGATCGCGCGCGCGGTGCTCGTTCTCCGCGTACTCGGGCTGCTCCGAGGCCTTGGAGGCCGGGTCGGTGAGCCGCGCCTCGTTCACCTTGAGCGAGGCGATCATTTCCTTGGTGCGGCGGATGATCCACACCGGCTTGCCGCGCCACTCGACGATCTCCAACTGGCCGGGCGCGATGCCGCTGACGTCGACCTCGACCGGCGCGCCGGCGGCCTTGGCGCGCTCCGAGGGCAGCATGCTCGCGACGAAGGGCACCGCCGCGGCGACCGTCGCGGCGCCGCCGGCGACCGAGGTGGCGACGATGAGGTTGCGCCGCGTCTTGTCTACTTTTTCTTGATCGTTCATGGAGATGGGATCGTCAGGGTGGGGCGCGAAAGCGTGCGATTTTAGCGAGCGCTCCTGGCGTTGTCCACGATTTCCGCTCTAAGCGCTTAAATTTTCAAAGGAATTTTGTATACTAGGAAACTCTGAAAAGCGCTGGGGGTCGTCCCCGCGAAGGCGGGGATCCCGGTTGAGCCGTACGTGGAACTGCGCGTGAAAAATAGGGCTTATCGAGGAGATGAACCCCGAGTTGAAAGACCTTGTCTGCGCAGGCTCTCTAATTTTCTGAACGGGGTCCCCGCCTTCGCGGGGACGACTTTCTCAGACCTTCCCTAAGCGCGCTCCTCCATGTACCGCCTCTGGCTCATCTTCGCCCAGGCCGCGACCGTCGCGGTGGCGGTGATTTTCGTGGTGTCGACGTTCCGCCCCGAGTGGCTGCCGGCGCGCACGCCGCAGCCGGTGGGGCTGGTGCAGCAGACGCCGACCGCGGGGCCGCTGCCGAGCGCCGCGAGCCCCGGCTCCTTCCACGAGGCGGTGCGCCGCGCCACGCCCTCGGTGGTGAACATCTTCACCTCGAAGGAGATCCGCTCGCCGCGCCATCCGCTGCTCAACGACCCGATCTTCCGCCGCTTCTTCGGCGACCAGCTGCCCGACGAGGCGCAGCGCGCCGCGAGCCTCGGCTCCGGCGTCATCGTCAGCGCCAACGGCTACATCGTCACCAACCACCACGTGGTCGAGGCGGCCGACGAGATCGAGGTGGCGCTCGCCGACGGCAAGAAGCTGCTCGCCAAGGTGGTGGGCAACGATCCCGAGACCGACCTCGCCATCCTGCGCGTGCAAGCCGAGGACCTGCCCGCCATCACCTTCGGCTCCTCCGACGCGCTGCGCGTCGGCGACGTGGTGCTCGCC
>JBQTJF010000030.1:0-1887 GCA_052387375.1 Betaproteobacteria bacterium | reverse complement strand
CCCGGCACGCCGAGCAGCAGCCCCTGGATCGCCTGCGAGTGCTGCGCGCCCGAGCCCCAGCCGCGGCCGATCGCCGCCCACACCACCATCGGCACCCGCGTCATGCCGTTGTCCATGTAATGCATCTTGGCCGCGTGGTTCACGAGCTGGTTGAAGGCGAGCAGGATGAAGTCCGGGCGGTTGTGCATGAACACCGGGCGCATGCCGTTCATCGCCGCGCCGGCGGTGACGCCCATCATGCTTTCCTCGGCCACCGGCGTGTCGAAGACCCGCTCGGCGCCGTACTTCTCCTTCAGCCCGCGCGTGCAGCCGAACATCGCGCTCGGGTCGTCGACGCCCTGCCCGAGCACGAACACGCGCTCGTCGCGGCCGAGCGCGATGTCGAGCGCCTCGTTGATCGCCTTGGGATAGGGCAGCACGCGGCCCTCCGACGGGCTCGGCGCGTCGTAGACGAGCGAATTGACCAGCCCCTCATCCCACGGCATAGACGTGCCTGTAGAGGTCGGCTTCGGTGGGATCGGGGCTGCTCAAGGCATGCGCGAAGGCCTCGGCTATTTCTTTTTCGATCTGCTGCTCCATGCCGCGGCGATCGACGCCTTTCAGCAGCGCGTAAAGGCCCTCGACCGGGTCGAGCTTCTCCCACGCCTCGCGCTCGGCGAGCGGCCGGTAGCCGGTCTTGCTGTCGTCACCGGCGCCGCCGTGCGCACGGTAGCGATAGACGTGCGCCTCGATGAATGTCGGGCCGCCGCCCTGCCGCGCGCGCGACACCGCCTGCGTCGCCGCGTCGTAGACCTCCAGCACGTTCATGCCGTCCACGCGTGCCGCCGGCATGGCGTGCGCCGCCGCCCAGCGCTCGAGCTCGCGCGGCGCCTGCCGCGGCGCCATCGGCGACTGCACCGAGTAGAAGTTGTTCTCGCAGAAGAAGACGATGGGCAGCTTCTTCAGGGCGGCGAAGTTCAGGCACTCCGAGACGACGCCCTGCTCGGTCGCCGCCTCGCCCAAGAACACGGCGACGACGCGCCCGGCGCGCTGCATCCTCGCCGCCAGGGCGGCGCCGGTGGCAAGCGGCACCGAGCCGGCGACGATGGCCGAGGTGCCGGCCATGCCGACGCTGAAGTCGATGAGGTGCATCGAGCCGCCGCGCGAGCCGGCGCAGCCGTTGGCGCGGCAATGCATCTCGGAGAGCATGGCGCGCAGGTCGCCGCCCTTGGCGAGGTAGACGCCGTGCGTGCGGTGGCTGGAATAGGCGAAGTCCGTGGGCCGCAGGGCCGCACAGCAGCCCACCGCCGTCGCTTCCTGGCCGATGACGAGGTGGATCGGCGTCTTCATCTGGTCCTGGTGGTAGCGCCGCTCGATCTCTTCCTCGATGCGGCGGATGCGCAGCATGCGCCGGAAAAGCTCCACGCCGAGCGCCAGGTCGTTCTTACCCAGGCTCTGGATGCCCTTGCCTTCGTACTTATGCATGGGCGCGGTACCAATCGTAGGTTTTGCGTACGCCGTCCTGCAGTGGTACGCGCGGCTCCCAGCCCAGCCTCTTGATACGGCTGCTGTCCAGAAGCTTCCGAGGTGCGCCGTCGGGCATCGCGGTGTCCCATTCCACCTTGCCGCGATAGCCCACCGTCCCGGCGATGGTGGAGGCGAGCTCGCGCACGGAGGTGTCGCTGCCAGGGCCGACGTTGAGCGGCAGCTCGACGCCGGAAAGGTCGGCGGTGAGAAGCAGCCAGCACGCCTCCGCGAGGTCGTCCGCGTACAGGAACTCGCGGCGCGGCTTGCCGCTTCCCCACAGCGTCACGCTGCCCGCGCCTTTCGTCTTCGCCGCGTGGAAGCGGGCGATCAGCGCCGCCAGCACATGGCCGCTCGCCGGATCGAAGTTGTCGTGAGGGCCGT
>JBQTJF010000029.1:0-1580 GCA_052387375.1 Betaproteobacteria bacterium | reverse complement strand
CCACTCAATTGAGTGGTGCGCCCGAAGGCGGCGCGCTGCCGCCGACGCCGCACGTCCTGCTTTCGTACCAGCAGGACTGGGTGCGCGACCGTGCCCAGGTGAAGATCTGGGAGAAGTCGCGCCGCATCGGCGCCTCCTGGACCGACGCCACCGACTCCGTGCTCGAGGCGAGCGCCGAGGGCGGCCAGGACGCGCTCTACATCGGCTACAGCGAGGACATGGCGCGCGAATATATCGACGACTGCGCGATGTGGGCGCGGGCGTTCCAGAAGGCCGCCTCCGAGGTCGCCGAGACGGTCTACCACTCCGAGCGCGACCAGATCAAGGCGTTTCGCCTGGACTTCGACTCGGGGCGGAAGGTCCTCGCGCTGTCGTCCAAGCCGCGCTCGATCCGCGGCAAGCAGGGCAAGGTGACGATCGACGAGGCCGCGTTCCACGACGACCTGGCGGGCCTCATCAAGGCGGCGATCGCGATGCTGATCTGGGGCGGGCGCGTCGCGATCCTCTCCTCGCACAACGGCGAGGACAACGCCTTCAACCTGCTCGTGAAGGAGGTGCGCGCGGGCAAGCTCCCCTATTCGCTGCACAAGACCGACTTCGACCAGGCGCTCGAGGCGGGCCTGTACGACCGCGTCAAGCTCATCCTCGGCAAGCGTCTCGGCTACCAGGTGGAGGGCGGCGCCTTTCACGAGATCACGACGCGCGCCGAGTGGCGCGAATATATCTTCGGCAAGTACGGCGAGAGCGCGAACGAGGAGCTGCTCTGCGTCCCGCGGCAGTCCTCCGGCGCCTACCTCACGCGCGCGATCGTAGAGCGCGCGCAAGTCGCGGGCGTGCCGTTCGTGCGCCTGGCGAAGCCCGAGGGCTACGAGCTCGTCGACCACCGCCTCGCGGAGACGGAGCGCTGGATCGCCGACGTCTTGAAGCCAGTCGTGGACGCGATGCCGGCGCTTCGCACCGTCGGCGGCCAGGACTTCGGGCGCGACGGCGACCTGTCGTACTTCAGCGCGTTCCAGGAATATGCGCCGGGTCAATGGCGCGAAGCGCTCGCGCTCGAGCTGCGGCGCATCCCGTTCGACGTGCAGCAGACGATCATCGCCTGGCTGCACGAGCACCTGCCGCTCTGGCATCACACCAAGCTCGACGCCCGCGGCAACGGTCAGGCGCACGCCGAGGCGCAGCTGCAGAAGTATGGCCCGGCGAGGATCGAGTGCGTGATGGCGACGCCCGGCTGGTACGCGGCGAACTTCCCGCCGTACAAAGCGGCGCTCGAGGATCGCTCGATCGGCATCCTGCAGGGCGAAGACGTGATTGCCGATCACCGGCGCGTGGTGCTCAAGAACGGCTACCCGGCGATGGACGCTGGGCGCGACAAGGGCGCGGACGGCCTCTATCGCCACGGCGACGGCGCGATCGCGCGCGTGCTCGCCTGGGCGGCCACGCGCGCCGAGGGCCAGCCGCCGGCGGGCGAGCGCGTCGGGCGCGCGCTCGTCGTTGGGCTCCCCGAGGGGATGCGCGACCGGCGCCGGGCCATGTTGGGGTTCAGGAGAGCGGCATGTGACCGCAAGAGCAGAAATACA
>JBQTJF010000028.1:0-4043 GCA_052387375.1 Betaproteobacteria bacterium | reverse complement strand
GCCCCGGGCCTGCTCAGCCAGCGGCGCATGACCGCCGAGCTGCCGATCGAGAAGGTCGGCGCGCGGCTGCGCGAGATGATGCCTTGGATAAGGAAGAACCGCCTTGTCGATACTTCTAAGAATTAGTTTGCTGGTCGTTTTCCTGGCTGCCTGCACTGAAGACCAGTCGCGGGCGATCGGGCAGCAGCCGAAGAAAACGGTCGATCGCGTCAGGACCGATGTCAACAAGGCCATGCAGTCCGAACGCGTGCAAGGCGAAGAGAAGTAGGTGCGGCCGGCCTACCCGCACCCGATCGTCGCCCGCGAGGGCTGGCCTTTCCTGATCGCGGCGATCGCCGCCGCCGCAGTGCTCACGTGGCTGTTTTCCTGGTGGTCGATGCCGTTCTGGCTGGCGGCGGCCTTCATCCTGCAGTTCTTCCGCGACCCGGCGCGCGAGGCGCCCGACGACCCGCGCGCGGTGCTGTCGCCCGCCGACGGGCGCGTCGTCGAGGTCGGCCGCGCGCGCGACCCCTGGCTCGAGCGCGACGCGCTCAAGGTGAGCGTGTTCATGAACGTCTTCAACGTGCACTCCAACCGCGCGCCGGTCGACGGCACGGTGAAGGAGCGCTGGTACTACCCCGGCGCCTTCGTCAACGCCGCGCTCGACAAGGCCTCGGTGGAGAACGAGCGCAACGCCCTGTGGCTGCAGACGCGCGACGGGCAGGACGTGACCTGCGTGCAGGTGGCCGGCCTCATCGCGCGGCGCATCCTGTGCTATGTTGGCGCGGGCGCCGAGCTCGGGCGCGGCGAGCGCTTCGGCTTCATCCGCTTCGGCTCGCGCCTCGACGTCTACCTGCCGCTCGACGCCGAGCCGAAGGCGGCGATCGGCGAAAAGGTCTACGCTTCGACTAGCGTGCTGGCATGGCTGAAGACCCGGAACTCGAGCACGACGTAGCGCCGGCGGCGCCCGGCCTGGTCGGCCTGCGCCGGCGCGGCATCTACCTGCTGCCCAACCTCTTCACCACCGGGGTGCTGTTCGGCGGCTTCTTCGCCATCGTGCAGGCGATGAACGGCCGCTTCGACGTCGCCGCGGTGGCGGTGTACGTGGCGATGGTGCTCGACGGCATGGACGGGCGCGTGGCGCGCTGGACCAACACGCAGAGCGAGTTCGGCGCGCAGTACGACTCGATCGCCGACATGGTCGCCTTCGGCGCCGCCCCGGCGCTCATCGCCTACGAGTGGGCGCTCAAGGACCTCGGCACGGCAGGCTGGATCGGCGCCTTCATCTACTGCGCCGGCGCCGGCATCCGCCTCGCGCGCTTCAACGCCAACATCGCCGTGGTCGACAAGCGCTACTTCCAGGGCCTGCCCAGCCCCTCGGGCGCAGCGGTGATGACGGGGCTCGTCTGGGTGCTCACGGACTTCGGCTGGCGCCCGGGCGACTATTTCTGGCTGACCGGCCTCACCTGGGCGGTGGCGGTGTTCGCCGGCGTCACCATGGTCTCCAACGTGCCCTTCTGGAGCTTCAAGGAAGTGAACTGGAAGAAGCGCGTGCCGCTCTGGGTGATCCTGGTCTGCGTCATCGCCATCTCGGTGGTCGCCTCCAGCCCTTCGCTCGTGCTATTCGCGCTTTTCATGTCCTACGCGCTCTCCGGCTACGTCATGTGGGGCATGGGCCACCGCGTGCGGCCGGTGCTGCCGGAGGAGTAGCGCGCAGCCGAGCGCCGCGGCGCCGCCCAGCCCGAGCGCCGCGAAGCCGAGGCCCCAGGACACCGCCGCGCCTTGCATGGCCGTCTGATCCAGGACGAATCCGAACACGAGCGGTGCCACCGCGCCGGCGCCGAAGCCGGCGAGGCCGCGCCACGCCAGCACCGCGCCGAGATACCCGGGACGCACCGCCTCCGAGATCGCCGTGGTGAGCACCGGCGAGTCGCCGAGCGTGACGAAAGCGTACGCGAAGGCGAGCCCGATGAGCACGACCGACGGCGCGTGGATCAGCCAGCCGATGGCGAAGGAGATCGCCGCGCCCGCAAGCGCGAGCGCCACCAGCACCGGGCGGCGGCCGGTGCGGTCCGAGAGCCGCCCCATGCTGAGCGCGGCGCCGGCGCCGAAGAGGTGCAGGAGCCCCGCGAAATAGGCGCCGGCCGCGGTGGCGCCGGTCGTGCCCGCGCCCTTGAGCGCGAACGCCGCGGCGAGGAAGGCCGGGATCCACGCCCACATCCCTACCAGCTCCCAGGAGTGCCCGGTGTAGCCGGCGACGAGCAGGCGCGACTCACGGTTGTGCAGCATCTCGCCGGCGAGGCCGCCGCCGCTCGCCGGCCGCCGGTGGATGCGGTTGGCGAACGGCTGCAGCGCCGCCACGAGCAGCACCGCGCCCACCGCCGGCAGCAGCCCCGAGAGCGCGAAGGCGGCGCGCCAGCCGCCGAGCGCCACGCCCAGCCCGGCCACGGCGAGCGAGGTCGCGTATCCGGCCGAGGTCGAGGCGATCAGCCAGCCCATGGCGCTGCCGCGCCGCGCCGGCGCCACCTCGTCGGAGATCACCATGATGAGCGGCGTATAGACGCCGCCTTGGGCGAGGCCGACCAGGCCGTAGAGGACGATCGCCGAGGCCCAGTCGTGCGCGAGGAAGCCGAAGGCGGCGCTCGAGGCCGCCGCCGCGAGCGCCGAGACCACCACCATGCGCCGCGCGCCGAGGTGGTCGGCCGCCCAGGCGAAGGCGAACAACGAGGCGGCGTAGCACAGGGTGACGCTCGAGACGATGGCGGCCGCGGCGGCGGCGCCGAGCGCCCAGTCGCGCATGAGCAGCGGGATCACCGCCGCCACGGTCATGAAGGTGGCGAAGAGGAACACGCGCGCGGCGCAGATCGCCGCCAGGCGGCCGGGGGTCATCGTTGCGCGGCGTCCATCTTTCGGGCTATAGTGCCACGCATGCATCAGGCCATCCTTGCCGCTCTCCTCAGCCTCGCGCTTCTCGCGCTGGGCGGCCTGCTGCTGCGCCCCGCGCGCTAACCACTCCTGCCTACAATCCGTGCTGTGAACGGGCCCAAGAGGGCCAAGGACTCATGCCATGAGTAAGTCCATGACGCATCTTTCGACAACTGACCGCCTCATCATCTTCGACACCACCATGCGCGACGGCGAGCAGAGCCCCGGCGCCTCGATGACGCGCGACGAGAAGCTGCGCATCGCCCGGGCGCTGGAGCGCATGCGCGTCGACGTCATCGAGGCGGGCTTCCCCGCCTCCTCGAACGGCGACTTCGAGGCGGTGCAGGCCATCGCCCGCGTCGTCAAGGACTCGACCGTGTGCGGCCTGTGCCGCGCCAACGACCGCGACATCCAGCGCGGCATCGACGCGCTGAAAGACGCGAAGTCCTGGCGCGTCCACACCTTCATCGCCACCAGCGCGCTGCACATGGAGAAGAAGCTGCGCATGGGCCCCGAGCAGGTGCTCGAGCAGGCGAAGCTCTCGGTGCGCTACGCGAGGAACGCCTGCCCGGACGTCGAGTTCTCGCCCGAGGACGGCAGCCGCTCCGACCCCGACTTCCTCTGCCGCGTGCTGGAGGCGGCGATCAAGGAGGGCGCCACCACCATCAACATCCCGGACACGGTGGGCTACGCGGTGCCGCAGCAGTTCGGCGAATTCATCAAGCGCTTGAGGGAACGGATCCCCAACTCCGACAAGGCGGTGTGGAGCGTGCACTGCCACAACGACCTCGGCATGGCGGTGGCGAACTCGCTCGCCGCGGTGCAGATCGGCGGCGCGCGCCAGATCGAGTGCACCATCAACGGCCTGGGCGAGCGCGCCGGCAACACCTCGCTTGAGGAAGTGGTGATGGCGGTGAAGACCAGGGGGGATTTTTTCAATCTACAGGTGGGTCTTGATACGACCCACATCGTGCCGACTTCGCGCCTGGTCTCGCAGATCACCGGCTTTGTGGTGCAGCCGAACAAGGCGGTGGTCGGCGCCAACGCCTTCGCGCACGCCTCGGGCATCCACCAGGACGGCGTGCTCAAGGCGCGCCAGACCTACGAGATCATGCGCGCCGAGGACGTGGGCTGGAGCA
>JBQTJF010000027.1:0-3023 GCA_052387375.1 Betaproteobacteria bacterium | reverse complement strand
CCCGATCGTGACGACGTCGCCCTCGCGGCGGCGCACGACGACTTCCTTGCGGTACTGCAGCTGCAGCGCGCCCCGCGCCGGCGGCGGCGCCGGGATGATCGCCGGCTCGGGATCCTCGGGGGCCTTGCGCCACAGCAGCTCGCCCAGCAGCATGCGCTGCGCCTCGCCTTTCGCCGCGAAATGCCCGAGCGGCCGCACGCGCTCCTGCACCGCCGGGCTCAGGCTCGCGGCGGTGCTCTCCGAGGTGACGATCTGCCCGCTCTTCGCCTGGTCGACGAGCTGCAGCGCCAGGTTGACGGTGTCGCCGAAGATGTCGTCGCCGCGCTGCTTCACCGGGCCGCTGTGGAAGCCGATGCGCACGCCGAAGCCGCCCTGCTTGCGCAGCGTCTCGGCGTAGGCGTGCATGCGCATCGCCGCCGTGGCGGCGGCGTCGGCGGTGGCGAAGAGCGCCATCAGCTCGCCCTCGCGCCGCGTGATGATGCGCCCGCCCGAGAGGTCGACCGCCTGCCCGAGCGTGTCGAGCAGCAGGCGCCGCTCCTTGTCCGCGAACTTGACGTCGGCAGGGCCGGCCACGCCGGCGAACAGCACCGCCGTCTGCCGCGCCGCAGCAGCGGCGACCTCGGCCGGCTTGAGCTTGGTTTGCATATGCAGGACAATATGCAAAATGCAGTCCGCTGTCAAAGGGCAGGTCGGCGAGCTGGCCCGGGCGAAGCGCTCGCTGGCGGCGCTGGCGCGGCGCGCGCAGACCGTCGAGCTCGCCGCTCGCACCGGCATCCACCAGAGCCAGGTGTCGCGGCTGCTGCGCGGGCAGTTCCGCCGCATCTCGCCCAACGTCAGGAAGCTTCTGGATTCCGCGGCCGGCGCGAAGCGGCCCTCCCCCGCCAAAGGCAAAAACCTTCAATCCCGGCAGGCCGTCATCCGCGCGGCGCTGCGCACCTGGGACGCCACGCCCGAGGGCGCCCGGGCGCTGGTGCGGCTGCTGCGCTCCGTGGCCGAGCTGCGTCGTGTATAATGCGCGCCAGGTTTCTGTTGCGCGTACTTCCGGTTAGCGTCTCAGTCGTTACTCAGTCCACCCTGGACCTCGAATAACAAGCCTAAAAGCGTCAGCCTGAACCGGTCGAAGGGCTCCCCTTCTCCAGGCCGACACCAGGAGATTCGTCATCAGCAATTCGTTCGAAAGCCTCGGGCTTGCGCCCGCGCTCGTGCGCGCCGTCGCCGAGCAGGGCTACACCCGGCCCACCCCCATCCAGCAGCAGGCCATTCCGGTGGTCCTTTCGGGCCGCGACCTGCTCGGCGCCGCGCAGACCGGCACCGGCAAGACCGCCGGCTTTGCGCTGCCGATACTCGACCTTCTTTCCAGGAAGGCAAACACGAGCCATTCCCCCGCCCGGCACCCGGTGCGCGCGCTCATCGTCACGCCGACGCGCGAGCTCGCGGCGCAGGTGGAGCAGGACATCCGCACCTACGGCAAGCACCTGCCGCTGAAGACCGGTCTCGTGTACGGCGGCGTCGGCATGCAGCCGCAGATCGACACGCTGCGCCGCGGCGTCGACATCCTCGTCGCCACCCCGGGGCGCCTGCTCGACCACGTGCAGCAGAAGACGGTCGACCTGCGCCAGGTCGAGATCCTCGTCCTCGACGAGGGCGACCGCATGCTCGACATGGGCTTCATCCACGACATCCGCCGCATCCTCGCGCTGCTGCCGGCGCAGCGGCAGAACCTGCTCTTCTCCGCCACCTTCCCGGAGGAGATCCGCAAGCTCGCCGGCTCGTTCATGAAGAGCCCGGTCACCGTCGAGGTGGCGCGGCGCAACACGCCCGCCGAGCTGGTCGCGCAGGTCGCGCACCCCGTCGACGCGTGCCGCAAGCGCGAGCTGCTCGCGCACCTCGTCAAGGCGAACGACTGGCGGCAGGTGCTGGTCTTCGTCAAGACCAAGCACGGCGCCAACCGCCTCGCGCAGCAGCTCGAGCGCGAAGGCCTGCAGGCGGGGGCAATCCACGGCAACAAGAGCCAGAACGCGCGCAACCAGGCATTGAAGTCTTTCAAAGAGAATCAACTTCGCATCCTCGTCGCCACGGACATCGCCGCGCGCGGCCTCGACATCGAGGCGCTGCCGCACGTCGTCAACTACGACCTGCCGCACGTGCCCGAGGACTACGTGCACCGCATCGGCCGCACCGGCCGCGCCGGCACCGAGGGCGAGGCGGTGACGCTGGTCAGCCACGAGGACCGGCCGCTGCTCGCCGCCATCGAAAGGCTGATGAACCGGAAAGTGGAGTCGCGAATCATCGCCGGTTTCGAGCCGGGCACCGCCTCCGCTCATCCCGTGGAGAAGAAGCCCCAGCACAGGCACGCACAGCCGAAACAAAAACAGCAGCAACAGCGCCAGCAGCAGAACCGGCGGCCGGCGCGGCACAACGGTCGCCCGCACCGCCTGCCCGAGCAGGCGCCGGCGCATTCGGCCGAGCGCGAGGCGCAGATCCGCGAAGCGCGGGCGCGCATGGCCGCCGAGGGCGAAAAGCCGGCGCCGCAGCCGGAACGCCGCTCCTTCACGCAGCGCTTCGTCGGCGCGATCCTGGGACGCAAGCCGAGCTGATTCCGCGTGCTGCGCCGCCCCGGCACGGCGTTTGCACGCCTCCGGAGATAGAAAGGAGGGCAGCATGCTGAATCAGCTGAAGTCGTACTCGAATACGGCGTACCGGGGCGTGATGAACCACCCGAAGACCTCGACCGCGGTGATGCTGGGCTCGGGCGCCGCGGCGGCGCTCATCTGGGCGGCGCGGCGCAACGGCGGCTTCTCCGGCCTCTACAAGGAGATCCTGGCGCGCGTGCGCCGCTAGGCCGGCACCACCCCGGCGAGCTTGCGCCGCAGCTCGTGCCGCACTTGAGCGCCGCCTGCAGCGCCGCGAGCGAGCGCGAGGCGGCGAGGAAGGCGTCGACCTCGCTTTCCGCCACCGCGAAGCAATTGCACAGCGTGCGGCCGGGAGCGTCCGGCGCGCCCATGGTCACGGTACCCGCGGCG
>JBQTJF010000026.1:0-6636 GCA_052387375.1 Betaproteobacteria bacterium | reverse complement strand
CGGCGCGGCTTGCCGCTTCCCCACAGCGTCACGCTGCCCGCGCCTTTCGTCTTCGCCGCGTGGAAGCGGGCGATCAGCGCCGCCAGCACATGGCCGCTCGCCGGATCGAAGTTGTCGTGAGGGCCGTAGACGCTGTTCGGGATGAGCGGCACGAAGCGCTTGCCGCCGTGCTGCTGGTTGTAGGCGAGGCAGAGCTGCGTGCCCGCCGCCTTGGCCACCGCGTAGGCCATGCTGGTCTCTTCCGGTCGCCCCGTGAAAAGCGCCGACTCGGCCATCGGCTGCGGCGTCTCGCGCGGGTACATGCACGAAGAGGCGAAGAAGACGAGCCGCTTCACCCCGGCCCGGTGCGCCGCGCCGATGACGTTCGCCTGGATGGCCAGGTTCTCCGTGAGGAAGTCCGCGGGCCGATCGCGGTTGGCGACGATGCCGCCCACCCGGCCCGCGGCGAGCAGCACGAATTGTGGTTGTTGGGAGTTGAAGAACTTGTCAACGGCACCAGCGTCCTTGAGATCCAGTTCTGCGCGCGTCCGCGTAATCACGTTCGCGCAGCCGCGCGCTTTCAGCATGCGGACCAGCGCGGAGCCGATGAGGCCGCCGTGGCCGGCGACGTAGATGCTAGAGTCCATTGGGCTGGTAGAGCACGACGCGGCTGCCGTCGGACTCGAACTCGAAGGGCACGTGCACGAGCTTCGCCAGGCGCGAGCGCACCTTGGGCTGCAGCTCCGGCGGCACGAAGAGCAGCATGAACCCGCCCCCGCCCGCGCCCATCAGCTTGCCGCCGATGGCGCCGGCGGATCGCGCGGTTTCATAAAGATCGTCCACCTGGGCGGTAGAGACTTTCTCAGACAACCTTCGCTTGTGGCGCCACGATTCGTCGAGCAGGCGCCCGAACTCGCCGATCGGCGTCGAGGGGGTGGCGAGGATGCGCACCGCCTCCTCGACCATCTCGCCCATGCGCCTGAGCTCGGCCTCGCGCGCATTGAGGTTGTCGATGGTCGACTTCGCCACCTCGGAGGCGTAGCGCGAAAGGCCGGTGAAGCAGAGCATCAGGTGCCGGTGCAGCTCGGCGAGGCGCTCGCGCGGCAGGATCACCGGCGCGACCTCGAAGGCGCCGTCGCGCCGGAAGCTGACGCGGTTGAAGCCGCCGAAGGCCGCCGAGACCTGGTCCTGGGAGCCGACGGCCTCGCGGATCACCTCCTGCTCGACGTGGATCGCCTGGTTGGCGAGCTCGTCCTTGGAAACGTAGCGGCCGAGCAGCGCGTTGAGCGCGTGGATGAGCCCGACGGTGAACGAGGAGCTCGAGCCCAGGCCGGAGCGCGCCGGCAGGTCGCCGTCGTGGTGCACCTCCAGGCCGCGCTCCCAGCGCATCCAGTCGAGCACCGCGCGCACCGCCGGGTGCTCGATGTCGCGGATGTCGCGCACGTTCTCGATCTTCGAGTAGACGATGCGGTGGCGGTGCTCGAAGAACGGCGGCAGGAAGCGGCAGCTGATGTAGCAGTACTTGTCGATGGTGGTCGAGAGCACGGCGCCGCCGTGGCGCCGGAACCAGCCCGGGTAGTCCGTGCCGCCGCCGAAGAAGGAGATGCGGAAAGGGGTGCGGGTGATGATCACTACGCGGCCACGGCCTCCTCAAGCAGCCTGCGCTTGAGGCCGACCTGCGTCATCTGCTGCACGTGGGAGAGCACGTCCTCGCCGAAGCGCCGGCGCACCAGGTCGAGATAGCGCGGATTCGTGAAATACCGGGTGAACGCCTGGTCGCGGAACTTCAGCACTTCGGCGCTCGTCAGGGCCTCGGTGCGCAGCGGATGGGTCTCGTAGCTGTGCTGCGAGTAGCCGATCCACGAGGCGGGCAGCTGCCAGCCGTTGTCGAGCGCCATCTGGTAGAGCTTCGAGCCGGGGTAGGCCATGGCGCAGTAGAA
Source organism: Betaproteobacteria bacterium (assembly GCA_052387375.1). GTDB lineage: Bacteria > Pseudomonadota > Gammaproteobacteria > Burkholderiales > SG8-39 > SCGC-AG-212-J23. The sequence goes on along the minus strand of JBQTJF010000026.1, from coordinate 4,717 downwards.
GTTGGCGAACTCGCAGTTCGCTTCGATGGCGAGCTCGAGGGTCTCCTGCATCGTCGCGTGCGTGTCGTCGGGCAGGCCGAAGATGTAGTTGCCGATGACGTTGATGCCGGCATCCTGGATCTTGCGCACCACCTTGAGGATCTCGGCGGAGCCGAAACGGCCCTTCTCCACGCCGTCGCGCACGTGCTTGCTGCCCGACTCGATGCCGAGCGCGAGCCAGCGGAAGCCGGCGCGGCACAGCTTCTCCAGGAACTCGTCCTTCACCGTATCGACGCGGGCATAGGCCCAGATGTTCAGGTGGTAGCCGCGCTCGATGATGCGCTCGCAGATGCCGAGCACGTGGCTCTTGTTCAGCACGAACATCTCGTCGACGAACTTGATGTTGCGCACGCCGTATTTCTCGGCGAGCACGCCGATGTCGGCGATCACGGACTCGGGCGACCACATGCGGTACGAGGGCTTGCCGAAGGGCGCGTTGATGCAGCAGAAGGTGCACTTGTAGGGGCAGCCCAGGCTGGTGTGCATCGAGGCGTAGGGCTGCCGCTCGGCGATGTGCTCGAAGCAGTGCCAGTTGTGGGCGCGGTACTTCTGCATCGGCAGCAGGTCCCAGGCCACGCCCGGCATCTCCGCGTCGACGTCGTCCATCAGCTCCGCCGGCGGATTGGACATCACCGTGTTGCCGACGCGATACCAGAGGCTGGGAATGCCGCGGTAGCTGGAGGTCTTCGCCTTTACCGCTTGCAACGTTCTCAGGATTGTTCCGGGGCCTTCCCTGTCGCAGACGAAGTCGACGGCCTCTTCGCGCAGCGTGCGCTCGGGCAGCGCGGCGGGATGCGTGCCGGTCATGAGAACCTTCGTGGCGGGATCGAGCCGCTTTAGCGCGCGGCAGGTTTCGCCGGCGGCCGGCATGTTCTGCGTCGAAGCCGAGGGCTGGAAGCCGTAGACGACCATGACGACGAGTTCGGGCTTGAGGTCATGCACGGCTTGCGCGGCCGCCGCGGGATCGAGGTTGAGCGCCGGCGCGTCGACGATCTCAACGGAGACCCCTTTGAGCTGCAGGTAGGTGGCGAAGAGGCCGGCGAGGGACGGCGGCTCGATGGCCGACAGCTCGCGGCCGAGGTCCTGGTAAACCGCCTTCAGGCTCCCCGGGTTGACGAGAACGACGTCCACCCCCTTGGTCATTTTCCTAATTCTAACAGCGCCTTAGCGCCGCTTAGCGAGGAAATACGACCGCTCGTCAGCGCCCAGCAAAGCTGCGTGCCTTTATAGGCCGAGTCCTCCCGGGGCGAGCAGCGGGATGACTTTGCGGGTGTGCCGGCGATAGACGCGAAAATCCGAGTCGAACGTCACCAGGATCGGGTCGTCGAGCAACTCGGTCATGCGCACCAGGCACGCGTCGGCGAGGGACATGGGGACGTCGGCGTACCGCCGCATCAAGGCCGCGAGGTAAGCCGCCTGGTCCTGCACCGAAAGCGCGATCCTGAGCACGCCCTTTTCCACAAGCGCGGGCAGCGTGCTGGCATCGCCGCCCAGCCGCTTTACGACGAACGCGGCCTCGGCGAGCGCAGGCTCGCAAGTGAGCATGGGCGGGCGCAGCCGCGACAACTGCTCGCTCATCCAGGCATGGTGCTCGTCGTCCGCGATGAGCGAGGCGACGATGGGGCCGGCGTCAACGACGACGTTTCTGGGCGCCACGCTTCGTGTAGTCGGCGACGATCGCCTCTTCCAAGTAACGCTTGCCTGTCGAGGCATCGCGCGGGCCGCGCATAGAGCCGATCAGGTCGCCGGCGAGGTCGGCGCACGAAAGCTCGCCGCGCACCCGCGGCCCTTCCATGAGAGCAGCCTCCAGCGACTCGCGGATGACGGTGGACTGTGACACCCGCCGCCGGCGCGCTTCCTCGGCCAGGCGCCGGCGAAGCACGGGGGGCAGCTTGAACGAAAGCGCATCCATTGGCAGGATGGTATTACCCTGCCGCCTTCTGGGCAATACCTCGCTCGGCGGGGGAAAACGTGGTCTGTCCCTGTTTTTCGAGGTACTGGGTACGGTACAACCGGGCGTAGGCGCCGTCCTTCGCCAGGAGATCGGCGTGGCGTCCGGTCTCGACGATGCGGCCGCGCTCGAGAACGACGATGCGGTCGGCGCGCTCGATGGTCGAGAGGCGGTGCGCGATGACGATGGTGGTGCGCCCCCGCATCAGGGTCTCCAGCGCCGCCTGCACCTGGCGCTCCGACTCCGAGTCGAGCGCCGAGGTGGCCTCGTCGAGGATCAGCAGCGGCGCGTTCTTGAGCAGCGCGCGAGCGATGGCGAGGCGCTGGCGCTGGCCGCCGGAAAGCCGCAGCCCGTTCTCGCCGATGAGCGTGTTCAGCCCGTCGGGCGTCTCGCGGATAAACGCCATCGCGTGCGCCGCTTCGGCCGCGGCGGCGACCTCGCGCTCCGAGGAGCCGCCCATGCGCCCGTAGGCGATGTTGGCGTAGATCGAATCGTTGAAGAGCACCACTTCCTGGCTGACGAGGGCGATGTTGGCGCGCAGGCTGTCGAGCGTGAGCGTCTGGATGTCGTGCCCGTCGAGGAGGATGCGCCCGGAGGTGGGCGCGTAGAAGCGCGGCAGCAGGTTGACGAGGGTCGTCTTGCCGCCGCCCGAGGGCCCGACCAGCGCGAGCGTCTCGCCGGCGCGGATGTGGAGGCTGATGTCCGCGAGCGCCGGCTCCGAACGCGTCGGATAGACAAAACTGACTCTTTCAAGAGCCACTTCTCCGCGCGCGCGGGGAAGAGCAACCGTGCCGCGGTCCTCCTCGACCGGCGTGTCGATGATGCCGAACACGCTTTCCGCCGCGGCAAGGCCGCGCTGCAGCGGCGTGTTGATCTCGGTGAGGTGCTTGAGCGGCGCGAGCAGCATCAGCATTGCAGTAATGAACGAGGCGAATTCCCCCACCGTCGCGCGCTGGGCGATCGAGTCGTCCATGGCGATGTAGACGATCACGGCGAGCGCCATTGCAGCCAGCATGTGGGTGATCGGTGTGGTGAGCGCCTCGGCGATGTTCTGGCGCATGTTGAAGCCACGCAGCGCCTGCGCGCGGCCGCGGAAGCGCCCCGACTCGTAGTCCTGGCCGCCGAACACCTTCACCACCTTCTGGCAATCGATGGTCTCCTGCAGCACCGACACCAGGTCGCCCAGCGAGCGCTGCGCCTCGCGCGACATGCGGCGCAGGCGCCCGGCGATGCGCCGCACCACCCAGGCGATCGCCGGCCCGACCGCGAGCGCGATTAGCGTCAGCTTCCAGTTCAGATAAAAAAGCCAGGCGAGCAGGCCGAGCACCGCGATCGTGTCCTTGACCGCCACAGTGAGCACCGTGGTGGCCGCGCCGGTAACGCCGGAAACGTCGTAGGCGACCTTGGAGAGGATGGCGCCAGAGGCGTTGTCGTCGAAGAAGCGCGTCGGAAAGCGCACCAGGCGCGCGAACATCGCCGCGCGCAGGTCGAGCACCACCTTGTTCGCCACCCAGTTCAGGCAGTAGGACGAGCCGAAAGTGAGGACGCCGCGCACGAGAAAGATGCCGATGATGGCGCCGGCGAACGCGGCCGGCGGCCACGCGCTCTCGCCGGCGCTGAACCCGCCGTCGAGCAGCGGCTTGATCATCGCCGGGAAGAGCGGCTCCGTGGCGGCGGCGAGCACCATGCCGAGCACGGCGAGCGCGAATACCTTCGCGTAAGGACGCACGTACGTCAGGAGGCGCAGGTACAGCTCGCGGCTGCTCGGGCCACGCAATTGCGGCATGCGTGCATTGTAGGTTCAAATGCCGCCCCATGAAGGGCATCAACGAGTGGGTCGACGGCGTTTACGTGCTGACCGTCAAGACTTTCGCCGAACGGATCGCGCACGTCCGGCAGCAGCTCGCCCGCCACCGCATCGCCTTCGATTTCGTGCTCGAGCACGACGCGGCCGAGCTCGCTGCGCCCGAACTCGCGCGCTTCGCATCCTCGGACATGACCCTCGCACAGAAGTCGCTCGTGCTGAAGCACGTCGCCGCCTGGCAGAGCGCGCGGCGCAAGGGCCAGCGCCGCATCCTCGTCTTCGAGGACGATGTGCTGCTCGCGGCCCGCTTCGCTTTCGTCTTCGACGCGGCGATGCGCGCCGCCGACGCGCTTGCGCCGGGCTGGCTGGTCTTCCTCGGCGGCGCGGATACCAAGGTGCCGGACAGCTACTTCCTCGCTGCCGGGCCGCTCGTGCCGCTGCCAATCGCCACCGCCGAAGGCTACGTGACCGACCTCGCGGCGGTCGAGCGCCGCCTCGCCTGGCTCGAATCAAACAAGGTGGCGCTTCCCGCCGATCACCTCATCCGGCAGATTGACGCTGCGCTCGGCATCGCACAGTATTGGCTGCGCGAGCCGATCGTCGAGCAGGGCAGCGTCACCGGGCTTTTCGGCAGCGTGCTCGACGCCAACCGCCGCAAGCATAGCCGCGTCTACAACGTGCTGAGGAACCGCTGGAACAAGTTCCAGCGCCATCGCTTGCGCGGCTGGCTGGTGCGGGCGCGCTCATTGATCGCGGGCCGTTGAAGATCGCGCCCGCACCACTCGACCTCGCGCGGTGGCTGCTCGCCGCCGTCATGGTCGCCCTGCTCTTCTCGCCGCCGCTCACGAGCGCCCTCGAGCTTTCGCTCTATGCGCTGATGCTCGGCAACGCGGCGCTGCGCTCGCGCCTCGCCCGTGCCGCTC
>JBQTJF010000025.1:0-5356 GCA_052387375.1 Betaproteobacteria bacterium | reverse complement strand
GAGGCTGCTCGTCGCCGCGCTCGGCGCTCTCATCGCGATCCACTGGATGGCGCTCGGTGCCTTCGGGGTCTTTGCCGCGATCGCGCTGGCCTGCGTCGTCTATGCCGGCCTGACTATTGCCGCCTTGTAAAAGAGGGCGGGCGACGCAAAGGGAAAACGACCGCCGATATCCAGCCACTGCCGTTCGATCCGTCGAGGCTGCGCGCGCTGTCGCAGCGCCTTATCGAGTCGCACTACCGCAACAACTACTCGCGCGCGGCGCACCGGCTCGTGGAGATTCGGGCGCAGCTCTCCGCGCTCGACTCGGACGAGACCCCGGGCTTCGTGCGGAACGGGCTGAAGCGCGAAGAGCTGATCGCCGCAAACTCGGTGGTCCTCCACGAGCTGTACTTCGCCTCGCTCGGCGGCGATGGCGCGCTGCAGGCGAGCGGAACTCCCGCGGAGGTCACGGTCGGCCTGCGAAGGGACTTCGGCTCGAGGCGTGGCGCTCCGCCTTCACCGCCCTCGCGCTCGGGCTTGCCGGCGGCGCCGGGTGGGCGCTGCTTTCCTGGTCGGATCGCGAGCACCGCCTCGTCAACCAGTGGGCCGGCGATCATAGCCAGCTGCTGGCCGGGGCGACACCCATCCTCGCGCTCGACGTGTACGAGCACTCCTATCACATCGACTTCGGCGCGGACGCCAAGGCATACGTCGCGGCCTTCATGGACAACATCGACTGGGACCAGGTCGCGGCACGTCACAAAGCGGCGGTGACCATTTCCACCGCGGTGTTCGCCATGACGGCCGAGGCCGCACACGGCTCGCCGCAGCTGCCGCGCATCGACGTGCGGCGAGACGGCGCCTACGCGGCGGCGAGCGAGATCATCGAGGGCGCTGTCTGGCGTGATCCCGTGCACGCGGATGACTGGGGGCGGGAGTTCCTGGGGCGGCAGGTGCTCGTCTACTGCGTGCACGGCAATGCGGTCGGCAGGTCGACGGCGGCGCGGCTGCGCCGGCTCGGCGCGTCGGCGTTTTTCCTCGCCGGCGGCATCGAGAACTGGAAGGCCGAGCACCGCCCGCTGGCGAGCAAGCCGGCATGAGGCTGCCGGGGAAGCCAGGTGGTGCGAAGATCGGGGCCTGTCGTCATCCAAGGGAGCCAGCCATGCCAGCCGCAACTTCGACGCCGTTCGACGCGGGCAGGAGGGCGCTGTCGATGTTCGAGGAGTTCAAGCAGTTCGCCCTGAAGGGAAACGTCATCGATCTCGCGATCGGCGTCATCATCGGTGCCGCGTTCGCCAAGATCGTCGATTCGCTGGTCAAGCATCTCATCATGCCGTTCGTCGGCGTGCTGCTGCCCGCCGAGCAGAGCTACCTCGGCTGGCGCTGGGTGCTGAACGGCAAGGACGTCCCCTACGGCATCTTCCTCGGCGAGGTGGTGAACTTCTTCATCGTCGCCGTGGCGCTTTACCTCTTCATCGTCAAGTTTCTCGGCTTCGTGATGCGGGCGAAGAAGGAGGAAGCCGCCGCGCCGCCGCCGCCCACGCGCGAGCAGGAGCTGCTCGCGGAGATCCGCGACCTCCTGAAGCAGGGCAGGTAGCAGCGCTGCGGGCGGTGCGTCTGGAAGCTACTGGCGGCGCAGCCAGCTCGGCACGCTGACCGTGCTGCGCGCCTGCGCGACGCGCGGCAGCTCGATCACGCGCGGCGCCGCATCGCGCGCGGCGGCCTGCGGATCCACCCAATGGACGATGGGCGTGAACTGGTCGCGCTCGGCCGCCGCGACGAGCGGATCCATCTCGAAGATGCCGACGCCGCTTTCCGCGGCCTTGAGGAAGATGTCGGAGTCCGAAAGCCGCGTCAGCAGCGGCAGGCTGAGCGAGTTCAGGAAGCGCTCGAGGGGCTGGTAGACCGGCATCGAGCTGCGCACGCGGTTGGCGACCACCGAAAGCCGGATGTTGCGCGCGCGCAGCCGCCCGGAGAGCAGCAGGTCGCGGATGAAATTGGCGGTGGCGTGGATGTCCATCGCGGAGGGCGCCACCGGGATGATGATGCAGTCGGCGCGCGACAGCAGCTCCTGGAGCAGCAGCCCGGCGGCGCCCGCGGGCGCATCGATGACGAGCTGGCGCGTCGCCGGAGGGACGTGCATGGCGATGCTGCGCAGCTGCCCGGGCCTCGCGGGGGCGCCGTTGGCGGCGTGGATCTTCGGCGCGTGCGGCGCGCGCAGGCGCAGCCAGTTGAGCGAGGAGCCCTGCGCGTCGTAGTCCATGACGGTGGTCGGCACCGCGCTCGCGGCGAAGTGGCTGGCGAGGTTCACCGCGACGGTGGTCTTCCCCGACCCGCCCTTAGGATTGATGACCAGCGTGGTGTTCATCCTCATGACCGGCGCCTCCTCTCGCGCCCGTCGAGAACACAGATTACGCAGGACCCGGCAGTTCCGCTTGTTAACTACTCCTCGCGGACGCTAATACGATTGCCGGCGTCGCGCAAGCTGCGGCGGCGCACAAGCGGCGCGCGGCGCCGCGTTTTGGCTTAGGCTCCGCCGGTGCGCCCGCTGGTCTGCCATCCCGAGAGCCGCCCCGGCGGGGTGCGCAGCGTGATGGCGGACGCGAAGCGGCTGCCGGCAGGGCTGCAGGTGTCCTACCGGCTCGAGGGAGACCTCGCCAGGCTGCGCATTCCCGAGCCGCGGCCGCCGCGGGCGGCGCACGGCCTGTGGCGCCACACCTGCTGCGAAATCTTCGTCGCCCGCAAGGGCGCGGCCGCCTACCATGAGTTCAATCTCTCGCCCTCGGGGGAATGGGCGGCGCACGCCTTCGCGCGCTACCGCGAAGGCGCGATGCTCGACGACGCCTCGCTGGCGCCGGGCATCGACGTGCGCCGCGAGAAGGAAAAGCTGGAGCTCGACGCTTTCATCAAAGTGCATGCAGAGGTATCTCGAATAGGCCTTGCGGCCGTGATCGAGGCCGCGGACGGCGCGCTTTCCTACTGGGCGCTGCGCCATCCGCCGGGCCGGCCGGATTTCCATCACCGCGACGCTTTCGCGCTCGAGCTGTGAAGTTCGGCATCGACCGCCTGCTCGAGGACCGCGCGCTGCGCAAGCCGCTGCGCGGCAGGCGCGTGGCGCTGCTCGCGCACCCGGCGTCGGTGACCGCGGAGCTGAGGCACTCGCTGGATGTGCTCTGCGCGCTGAAGGACCTGAAAGTCACCGCCGCCTTCGGCCCGCAGCACGGCCTGCGCGGCGACAAGCAGGACAACATGGTGGAGTCGCCGGACTTCACCGATCCGGCGCACCGCATCCCGGTCTTCAGCCTCTACGGCGCGGTGCGCCGGCCGACCGCGGAGATGATGCGCAGCTTCGACGTGCTGCTCGTCGACCTGCAGGACCTCGGCTGCCGCGTCTATACGTTCCTCACCACGCTGCGCTACGTGCTCGAGGCCGCCGCCGCGCACGGCAAGAGCGTGTGGGTCCTCGACCGCCCCAATCCCGCTGGCCGCCCCGTCGAGGGCCTGCGCCTGCGGCGGCAATGGGAAAGCTTCGTCGGCGCCGGGCCGCTGCCGATGCGCCACGGCCTGACGCTCGGCGAGGCCGCGCGCTGGTTCGCGCGCGAACTGAAGCTCGACGTGGAGCTCGAGGTGGTGCGCATGCAAGGGTGGAAGCCGGGCGCGGCGCCCGGCCACGGCTGGCCGCTCGGCAGCCGCGCCTGGGTCAATCCCAGCCCGAACGCGCCGAGCCTCTCGATGGCGCGCTGCTACCCCGGCACGGTGATGCTCGAAGGCACCACGCTCTCGGAGGGGCGCGGCACCACGCGGCCATTGGAGCTTTTTGGCGCGCCGGATATCGATGCTTCTTCTCTCTTGAAAGAAATGCAGGCGCTGGCGCCGCAGTGGCTGAGAGGCTGCAAGCTGCGTCCCTGCTGGTTCGAGCCGACGTTCCAGAAGCACGCGGGAAAGCTCTGCGCCGGCATGCAGATCCACGTCGAGGCGCCGGCGTATGCGCACGAGCGCTTCCGGCCATGGCGGCTGATGGCGCTCGCCTTCAAGGCGCTGCGCAGGCTCGCGCCCGACTACGAGCTGTGGCGCGACTTTCCCTACGAATACGAGCGCGGCAGGCTGGCGATCGACCTCATCAACGGCGGCGAGGCGCTGCGCGCCTGGGTCGATGACCCGCGCGCGCAGCCCGGCGATCTCGAGGCGCTGGCGCGCGCCGACGAGAAAGCGTGGCTCGAGGAGCGCAAAGCGGTGCTGCTCTACCGGTGAAGGCCTGCCTCTTCGACGTCTTCGGCACCGTGGTCGACTGGCGCTCGAGCGTCAGCCGCGACCTCGCCGCCTTTGCGCGCGAGAGAAACCTGCCGCCGCTCGACTGGGTCGAGTTCGCGGCCGAGTGGCGCAAGCTCTACCAGCCCTCGATGGAGGAGGTGCGCTCGGGGCGGCGCGAATGGACGATCCTCGACGTCCTGCACCGCGAGGGCCTCGAGCGGCTCGTCCGGCGCTACGGCATCCAGGGGCTCGCCGAAGCCGACCTCGATCGCATGAACCGCGCCTGGCACCGCCTGGAGCCGTGGCCAGACGCGGTGGCGGGCCTGGCGCGCATGAAGCGCAAGCTCATCATCGCGCCGTGCTCGAACGGCAACATCGCGCTCATGGTGAACCTGGCGAAGCACGCCGGGCTGCCCTGGGACTGCATCCTCGGCGCGGAGACCGCGCGCGCGTACAAGCCGCTGCCGGAAGCGTACCGGGCGGCGTGCCGCCAGCTCGGGCTGGCGCCCGGGGAGGTGACGATGGTCGCGGCGCATAACGGCGACCTCAAGGCGGCCAAGGCGCAGGGCCTGCGGACGGCATTCGTCGCGCGGCCCATCGAGCACGGCCCCGGCCAGACGAGCGATCTCGCGCCCGACCCGGCGTGCGTCGACATCGCGGCGGCGGACTTCGTGGCGCTCGCGGAAAAGCTCGGCTGCTGATTCTGTCGTGTCATCCCGACAGTTTGCGGGGCGCGAAAATCTTCTGCACGATGACGGCCAAGCAGGACAAAAAAAGGGAACCATGGCCTACGTCGACTTGGACGCCGCGCGCAAGCACTGCCGGGACATTCGCGAGCTCGTCGAGCGTCATTCCGCCAACACCATCGACTACCGCGCGCTGCAGGAGTGCCAGCGCTACTGCCGCGGCGCGAGCTCCGCGGTGAGCGACCGCGAATGCCGCGAACGCGCCGGCGCGGTCGAGGACTACGCTTGCGGTCTCTTCGCCGGCACGGATTACCGCAAGGAGATACTGGGAGAGCTGGACGCGCTCCTGTCGCGGCTTGCCGCCATCCCGCGGCAGGCCGACCCCGACGCGCAGGCTTCCGCGCACGAAGAAAGCCCGGCATGCGCCGGCGGTAATCGCT
>JBQTJF010000024.1:0-4639 GCA_052387375.1 Betaproteobacteria bacterium | reverse complement strand
AGAGAAGCCCAGACGAACAGCGTCGGGGACGTGGAGATCTCGGTCACCGACGGCGTCATCGTGCTCGAGGGCCGCGTGATCAGCGTGCCGCACCGGCTCTTCGCCGGCGTGCTCGCCTGGTGGACGCCGGGCCGGCGCGACGTCATCAACGCGCTCGAGGTCGAGCCGCGCTACGAGGAGCGCGATGACGAGGTCACCGAGGCGCTGCGCCTGGCGCTGGAGGCCGACCCGCTGCTCGAGGCCGACCAGATCCGGCCGCAGTGCCAGAACTGGGTGGTGACGCTCGAGGGCGCCGTGCCCACCGAGGAGCAGCGCCGCCGCGCCGAGCTCGACGCGTGGTCGATCTCCGGGGTCGACCGCGTCGTGAACCGCCTGCAAGTGACGGGATGATGACGGCGTAATCTACCCATCAGGAGGAGGAGGGGGACGATGCTCAACACTCTGCGTGCAACCCTGCTGGTCGCCGCCCTCTCGGGCTGCGACGCCGTCACCGGTGCCTTCGAGACGGTGAAGGAGGGGATCGCCCAGGCGCAGGCCGTGTCCGACGACATCGAGAAGGCGACCGGCGCCAGGCCGGGCGTGTCGGTGAACTGGAAGAACGGCGAGCTCGACGAGGTGCGGCTCGACTTCGAGACCGTGCCGAAGGACCTGAAGATCGCCGATCTCGCCGAGCAGGCGCGCGCCTCGGTGCGCAAGCGCCTCACGCGCGAACCGAAGCAGCTCCTGATCGCCTTCTCGATTGCGGCGAAGTAGCGCGGCTCGCCTGCCGGCGCTTCATCTCGAGGTACTCGTCGGCCCCGACCGGCTCGGCGAGCTGCGGGTGGCGCTCGGTGCCGGCGTACCAGCCGCGCAGGCGCGTTTCCAGGTCCTGCGGCGAATCGAGAAAAGCTTCGATGGCGAGGTGATAGCGCATCGCGCTGCGCTCGATCACGCCGCGCACGCCGTCGACATACACGGGCCGGCCGTCGGGCAGGCGCTCGACGATGCTGAAGCCTACCTTGTCGCGCCCGCTGCCCGCGAGATAGGCGTCCATCGCGATGCGCGCCATGAAGCCGAGCGTGTAGGCGTACGACATGTGCACGAAGGTGCGCTCCGCGCCGAGCGGCGCGGCCTCGAGCCGGATCTGGTAGTCCCGCGTCCCCACCGGGCCGGCATCGGCGGCGAGCGCGACGCGAAGATAGTCCGCGCCGGCGGCCACCTGGTAGCGGAAATCGACCCGGTAGGCGCTCTCCACGGCATCGCGCGGCTTCCTGGTGATGAACGCGCTCAACGCCTCGCGCGAGGCGTCGCAGCGCTTCACGTTCACCTGCAGGGCGAGGATCTCGCACCGGTGCGCCGCGCGCGCGAGCCCCGGCGCGACGAAGCTGTAGGGCTGCTCGATGACCGCGTACACCTCGCCGCGATGCTCGGCGCCGGAAGTCTTCGACTCGACGTGGAGCGGTCTGCCGAACGGGTTGTCCGCGAGCTGCGCTTGCAGCGCCGCATGGCGCGCGAGCAGCGCGCTCGCGTCTTGCGCTGCGGCCGTGCAGGAAAAAAGGACACCCGACAGGATGGCAAAGGCGCGCAACATCGCTTGCCCGGCAGCCGCTGCGGCGAAGTCTGGATCTGCGCCAGTTCCCCGTACCTGCGGCTCGCCCTCGTGTGCGTCGCCGGCTTCGCCGCCGGGCTGGTGGCGCGGCGGCGCGGGCCAGCGCTCGGCGCGGCCGCCTCGCTCGCGGGCCTGGCGCTGGTCACGCTCGTCTACCGCCCGCCGGTCGCCTATATGCCGCTTTCGGCGCTGCTGCTCGGCGTGGCCTCTTTTATGATTCCCAGTGCCGCAGCCTGCGTCCTCGGCGCGAGGGCCGCGGGTGCCACCTGGAGGAGTTCGCTATGAACGACGCAGCGCTCGAGATCGCAGAGGTAACGCGGCGCTTCCTTTCTCTCTTCGCTGCCAACGACGTCGCCGGCCTGGCTGCCTGCTACAGCGAAGACGCGCAGATGATGCCCGCCAACATGGCCCCGGTCCTGCGATGGTGGACCAGGGGGCGCTATTTCGTGCCCTGGAAGCGCGCGGCGGGCGAATGGCGCATCCACCGCGACATGTTCGGTACCAGCCTGCCGCGCACGGCGGTGCGCGGCGCGGCGCTGAGCGCCTGATGGTCACCCACACCGGCGGCTGCCACTGCGGCGCGGTGCGCTTCGAGGTCGAGGCGCCGGCGCGCATCGAGGTCAGCGACTGCAACTGCTCGATCTGCGCGAAGAGCGGCTACCTGCACCTCATCGTGCCCCGCTCGCGCTTCCGCCTGCTCAAGGGCGAGGCGCTGCTCAAGGCCTACACCTTCAACACCGGCACGGCGAAGCACCTCTTCTGCTCGGTGTGCGGCATCAAGAGCTTCTACGTGCCGCGCTCGCATCCCGACGGCTTCAGCGTCAACGCGCGCTGCCTGGACGAAGGCACGGTCGAGGCGATGGCGGTCAAGCCGCTCGACGGCAGGGACTGGGAGAAGTCGCATCCGGGCGGGCGCGGCCGGCCGCTCGAAGAGTGACCACCTTCGTCTTCGCGCACGGCGCGGGCGGCCACCGCGACGATCGCGGAATGCTGCAGTTGACGAAGGTTCTCGAGTCGGAAGGGATGACCATCGTCCGATTCAACTTCCCTTACCGCGAGCAGGGCGCGAAGCGGCCCGACCCGATGCCGGTGCTGAAAGCGCGCATGCAGGAAGTCGCAGCGCAGGTCCATGACCAACCCCTTCTCATCGGCGGGCGTTCGATGGGCGGGCGCGTCGCCACCATGCTCGCCGCCGACGGCCTCGCCTGCGACGGGCTGCTGCTCTTCGCCTATCCGCTGCACCCGGCCGGCCGGCCGGAGAAGCTGCGCGACCGGCACCTCGCGGACATCAAGGTCCCGGTGCTGTGCTTCAACGGCACGCGCGACGCGCTGTGCCGGCGCGAGCTGATGGAAAAGGCCCTCGAGAAGGCGCAAGCCTGGACCATGCACTGGCTCGAGGGCGCCGACCACTCGTTCAAGGTTCTCAAGAGCTCTGGCCGCAGGGAGGAGGACGTGCTGGCAGAGATCTCTGCTGCCATCCAGAAATGGGTACGATCGTACCCATTTTGAGCCTGCGCTAGTCCACTACCAAGGCCGGTTCCCCCATCAGCGCGATCTGCTCGCGCAGCTCCAGTATCCGGTCCTGCCAGTAGCGCTGCGTGTTGAACCACGGGAAGGCGGCGGGGAAGGCCGGGTCGTCCCAGCGCCGCGCGATCCACGCCGAGTAGTGGATCAGCCGCAAGGTACGCAGCGCCTCGAGAAGGGCCAGTTGCCGCTTGTCGAACGCCATGAACTGCTCGTAGCCGGCGAGCACGTCGAGCATCTGCCGCGTCATCGCCGCGCGCTCGCCGGAGAGCAGCATCCACAGGTCCTGGATCGCCGGCCCCATGCGCGCGTCGTCCAGGTCGACGAAATGCGGCCCGTCGCCGGTCCACAGGATGTTGCCGACGTGGCAGTCGCCGTGCAGGCGGATCGCCTTGACCTCGCCCGCGCGCTCGTAGCATCCCGCGACGCCTTCGAGCGCCTGCGCCGTCACCGCCTCCCAGGCGGGCAGCAGGTCGGGCGGCACGAACTCGTGCTCGAGCAGGAAGGAACGAGGCTCGTGGCCGAACGATTCGATGTCAATGGTGGGACGGTGAAGGAATTTCCTCGAAGAACCTACAGCATGTATCCGCGCGATGAAGCGGCCGATCCATTCCAGGGTCTTCGGGTCGCCGAGCTCGGGCGTGCGCCCGCCGCGGCGCGGATAGACGGCGACGCGGAAGCCGCCGAAGGAGAGCGAATGCGAGGGCGCAACCACTGGAACTTCACTAGAAGATAATTCTTTGGAAAACTCGTGTTCTTCGTCGATCTGTGCCTCGCTCCAGCGCCCGGGCCGGTAGAACTTCGCCACCACCATCGTGCCGTCGTCGAGGCCGACCTGGTAGACGCGGTTCTCGTAGCTGTTGAGCGTGAGCAGCCGCCCGTCGGGGGCGAGGCCGGCGCCGGCCACGGCGTCGAGCACGAGGTCGGGGGTGAGGCGGGAATAGGGATGCGCGTCCACCGTTAGAATTGTCCTTCATGCCACAGGAAGAAAATCGCGTCGTCCAGGTCTCCGACCTGCAATTCTCCTACGGCGACCTGCAGGTGCTGCGCGGCCTGTCGCTCGACATCCCGCGCGGCGCCGTGGTGGCGATCCTCGGCGGCTCGGGCTGCGGCAAGTCGACGCTGTTGAAGCTGATCGGCGGGCAGCTCGTCCCCGAGGCGGGCAGCGTCACCATCGAGGGCAAGAACGTGCACCGGCTCGACGCCGACGCGCTCTACAAGCTGCGCCTGGAGATCGGCATGATGTTCCAGACCTCGGGCCTGTTCAGCGACCTCGACGTCTACGAGAACATCGCCTTCCCGATCCGCGAGAACTTCGACGTGCCCGAAGAGCTGATCCGGCGCCTGGTGCTGATGAAGCTGCACGCGGTCGGCCTGCGCGGCGCGCACGCCATGATGCCGGCCGACCTCTCGGGGGGCATGACGCGGCGCGTGGGGCGGGCGGGGCGCCAGGGGCCCCGGCCGGGGCGGGGGGGGGGCGTCGGGGCCGGGGCGGGGCGCCGCCCGCTCGCGCCGAGCCCGCGCGGC
>JBQTJF010000023.1:0-11827 GCA_052387375.1 Betaproteobacteria bacterium | reverse complement strand
GGCGAGCGCCGCCGCGAGCGCCCGCGCCACCGGCGCCGGCCGCCAGCCGAGGTAGTGCGCGTAGCCGTACTGGCGCCCGAGCTCGAGCGCGCGGCGCAGCGCGTTCAGGCCGGGGCGCTGGCGGTTGTGCGCGAGCGCGATCTGGGCGAACCACAGCAGGCAGGTGAACTCGAGGTACGCGTTGTCGATGCGCCGCGCGATGTCGCGCAGCGCCTGCAGGTGCGCGATGCACTTCCTTTCGTCGCCGCACTCGACCAGCACTTCCGCGAGCGCCAGGCGGCACAGCACCTCGAACAGCGGGCAGCCGACCTCGATCGCGGTGCGCAGCGCGCTCTTGCCCTGCTGCAGCGCCTGCATCAGGTCCTTGCGCAGCATCGCCTCCCAGGCCTGGAACAGGCGATACATGCACAGGTTGAAGCGGCCGGCGCTCGCCTCCAGGGCACGCAGGCGGCCGCCGAGGTCGGCGGCGCCGGCGAGGTCGCCGGCGCCGAGCGCGCAGCCGTAGCCGTACAGCAGCAGCTGGAAGGTCCAGATCTGCACGCCGGTCGACTGGGCGATCTCGTGGCCTTCGCGCGTCGCCTTGCGCCCGGCCGCGGCGTCGCCGCTCAGCACGGCGTGCATGGCCTCGAGGTTCTTCAGCGTGATGAGCGAGAACGGCGTCACGCCGGGCGCGGCGGCGAGGCGCCGCATCGACTCGATGAGCTGGGCGGCGCGGCCGAAGAGCCCGGTCCAGCTCAGCGTCAGCGCCGCGAGCAGGCCGACGAACATCTTCAGGTTGACGTCCGGCACCTCGGCGCTCGCCGCCAGCGCGCGCTCGATCCACTGCTTGATGTCGCGCCGGTGCGGCTGGCGCAAGGTGAGGGCGATGAACATGCTGCAGGCGAGGCGGGCGCGGGCTTCCGGCGTCGGCGGCGCCACGGCGTTCTTCTCGGCGTCGTCGAGCACGCCGATCCAGCGGTCGAGCAGCGAGAAGTCGTCGAGCTCGTAGAGGATCGCGAACATCGCCCCGGAGGCCGCGAGCGCCATGCCGACCGCGTCGCCCTGGCCGCGGAAGAGATCGAAGGCGCGCCCGTACTGGATGCGCCCCTCGCGCGGCGCGAGCTGCGCCTGGCTCGCCGCCGCCCAGTACACCGCCCAGGGGTGCTTCGCCTGCGTCTCGGAAGGCAGCTCCTCGACCCAGCGCGCCAGCGTCTCGCCGCGCCCCTGGCGCAAGAGCGCTTCCGCCTGGCCTTCGATGACGCGGGCCATCTCCTGCCAGTCGTGGCTCTCGCGGTAGAGCGCGATCGCGTCCTCGATCGCGCCCGCGTGCTCCATCTGCCGCGCGGAAGCTCTCTGCAGGGCGCGCCGGCGGTCCTTGGGCAGCGCCTCCTCGGCGCGCGCCTGCAGGAAGTCGCGCAGCATCGGGTGGTACTGGTAGACCGCCTCGGGCTCGGTCTCGCGCAGGCTGACGAAGTAGTTGAAGCGGTGCAGCTCGGCGATGAGCTGGCCGGCTTCGGCGTCGCCCGAGAGCTCGGCGGCGATGCGCGCGGTCATCTGCGGCACGTACGCGGTGTGCACGAGGAAGCTCTGGATGCGCTCGTTCGACTTCTGGAAGATCTCGCCGGCGAGGTAGTCGAAGACGAGCTTGCGCGTCCCGAGATCGGCCGCCTGCGCGATGGAGCCCGAGACGCTCGACTGCTCGAGCATCAGCACCAGCCCCGCCGCCCAACCCTGCGTGCGGGCGTAGAGCGCTTCGACCGCCTCGGCCGGCAGGTTGGGCCGGCGCCGGGCGACGATGGCGGCGCTCTCCTCGGGGCGCAGGCGCAGCTCCTCCCAGCCGATGAGCGACAGGCTGCGGTTCGCGCGCAGGCGCGCCAGCGCCGGCGGCGGATCGGTGCGGCTCAGGAACAGCACCCGCCCCCGGGGGGGCAGCTCCTGCATGCCGGTGCGCATCACCTCGACCAGCGGCGAGGAGGTCGGCACCTGCTCGCAGCCGTCGAAGACGAGCGCGAACGGCGTCTTCAGGCGCGAGAAGAGCTGCTGGAAATAGCGCCGCGTGAACAGCGCCAGCCCCGCCTGGTACTCGGGGGCGAGCAGCGGCAGCGGCTCGGCGCCCGCCTCGCCATGCGCCTCGGCGGCGACGCTGAGGTAATAGAAGAACGTGGCGATGTCGGCATCGCCTTCGTCGAGCTGATACCACAAATATGGGATGCCGGCGTGCTCGAGCCAGCTCGCCGCGAGCGTGGTCTTGCCCGACCCGGGCGGCCCTGACACCCATACCGCCGGCGCGGCGGCCGGCTCTTCGAGCAGCGAGAAGGGCCGCTTGCGCGGCAGCACCCCGGCGAGGCGGGGGCGGGTCGTCTTCCCCAGGGACGCCCGTTTCGGCTTCATGGCAGCGCTATCTTCCCATGGCGGCGCCGTCGCGGCGCGGGTCGGCGCCGCCGCGCCAGCCGCCGGCGGCGCGCTCGATGCCGTGCAGGCCGCTCACCAGGGGCGCCAGCGTCACGCGATGGCCCCGCTCGAGTAGCGTCTGCTCCAGTGCGGCATAGGGACTGTCGCGCTCGAGCAGCGTCGGCCCGTTGCGCGTGCCGAGGTTGGGCGCCGCGATCGCCGCCGGTAGCTCCATGCCCCAGTCGAGGCTGGCCACGAGCGCCTTCGCCACATAGTTGATGATCATGGCGCCGCCGGGAGAACCGATCGAAAGTTTGAGTTGGTCCCCCTGAAACACCATGGTGGGCGCCATGCTGCTCCGCGGCCGCTTGCCCGCCGCCACGGCGTTCGCGCCGCCGGGCGCGAAGTCGAAATCGGTGAGCTGGTTGTTGAGGATGAAGCCGCGCACGACGATGCGGCTGCCGAAGGGGCTCTCGACGGTGGTGGTCATCGCCACGGCGTCGCCGTGCCGGTCGACGATCGAGAAATGACTCGTGCCGCTCTCCATGTCGCCCGCTTGCGCTTCGCCCATGGAGTGATCGGTGATGAGAGCGGCTCGACGCTGCAGATAGGCTCCGTCCAGCAGCTTTTTTGTCGGCACCGAAACGAAATCCGGGTCGCCGAGGTAGCGGGCGCGGTCGGCGAAGGCAAGGCGCCCCGCCTCCGTGAAAAGGTGCACCGCCTGCGCCGAATGCGGCGGCGCGCGGGCAAAGGCCGTGCGCTCCAGGATGCCCAGGATCTGCAGCAGCGCCACGCCGCCGGAGCTCGGCGGCCCCATCGAGCAGACGCGCCGCGCGCGGTAGGCGGCGCAGACCGGCTCGCGCTCGAGCGCGCGGTAGCCGGCGAGGTCCTCTTCGCTCAGGTCGCCGGGCTTCGCGTGCGAGCGCACCGCGCGCACGATGTCGGCGGCGATCGGCCCGCGGTAGAAGGCGTCCGCGCCCTCGCGCGCCAGGATGCGCAGCGTCTGGGCGTATTCGCGGTTGACGATGCGCGCCCGCGGTTTGCCTTGTGCGTCATGGAAAACAGAATCGCGAAGGAAACGTTCCTCGGCCAGCGCCGCGCGCAGCCGCGGCGGCGTGTCGAACCCCGCCTCGGCAATGCTGATCGCGGCGCCGAAGAGCTCATGCCACGCCAGCCGCCCGTGCCGCCGGTGCGCAGCCTCGAGCATGCGCAGCACGCCCGGCACGCCGACCGATTGGCCGCCCACGACCGCGTCCATGAAAGGAACAGGTTTGTTTTGAGAATCGAGAAAACGATCTGGTTTCGCGGCGGCGGGCGCGGTCTCCCGCCCGTCGTAGCTGCGCAGCTTCCTTTCCTTCTGCGACCAGTGCAGCAGGAACGCCCCGCCGCCGATGCCCGAGGACTGCGGCTCGACCAGCCCGAGCACCATCTGCACCGCCACCGCGGCGTCCAGCGCCGAGCCGCCGCGCGCGAGCACCTCGACCCCCGCCTCGGCCGCGAGGGGGTGCGCGGCGACCACCATGAACTCCCTGGCGACGAGCGGCTCGCGCGCCTGCGCGGCACCCGCGAACGCCAGAAGCAGGCAGAAGAAGAATCGGTACGATCGTACCGATTTTGCTTCACCGCTCCCCCGTTTCCAGGGCCTCATTGCTGGAGTGGCGATGGCAGTCGACGCACGCAGCAGGGCGGCGCACATGCGCGCTCCAGCTTAGCGGAACTCGACCAGCTCGGCGACGATGCGCTGCGCTGCCTCGTCGGGCGCCTTGCCTTCGCGCACGATGCGCACCGTCTGCAGGACCCGGGGAGCGATCCACAGCGTCTCGCGCACGCTCGCGTGCACGCGCCCGTCCTCGACGTAGTGCAGCGCCGCATCGATGCGCACCGTGTTGTACTCGCCGGCCGGCACCTTCAGCATCTCCCAGCCGTGCACCTTGCCCTCGTAGCGCTTGATGCGCCCGGGCCGCGCCGGCTGGTTCGGCTCGCGCCAGGGCCACTGCCACGCCAGGGCCTGCCCCGGCCGCAGCGGGAATTCGACGTAGGCGGCGTGCAGAAAGAACCCGGGGAAGCGCGAGTTGCCGTGCGCCGGGTCCCCCGCGGCGAGCCGGCCGAGGCGGAAGCGGCTCGCGCCGCCGGCATGGCGGAAGTCGGCCTGCACGGCGAGCCCGTCGCGCTCCTGCACGGTCTGGTAGCTGAGCATGATGTCGCGCCATACCGGCGGCTCCACCCGCACTGCATAACGCCATGTGCGGCCGGCTTCGACGAATGGCACGAGCGTGCCCACGATTTGCGCGTTCGGCGGTGGTTTTGCCGCCGTCTTGGACGCCGGCGTCACGGGCTTCGGGGCCTGCTGGCCGCCGACCGTGGCGCGCAGGGAGGTGACGATCTCGTCGAAAGCTCTCTTGATCGACGTCGCGCCGTCGCCGGCCGGCGCCGTCTGAGGCTCGGACCGCAGCGCGAGGAGGAGATAGACAACGAGTACCGCGACGACCGCGACCGCCGTCGCGTGCACGGTGAGCGCCAACCGATCCTGGCGTCGACCGCTCATGCACCCATGCTACTGCACGACGTAGAAAACCAGCTCCTCGCCGATCTTCCCGTAGGCGTCCTCGTAGAAGCTCTTCACCCAGCGCTTCACCTGGGGCGCGTACCAGACGGTGTTGCTGGCCCAATCAGACTTGCCGGTGTCCAGGCGCCGGTAGGTCCCGCTCGCGTCGATCCTCAGTGCGCGGAACTTGCCGGCGGGTACCTCGACGTCCTCCCAGCCCACGACCCGCACGGCGCGCTCGTGCCTGGCGAGGAAGGCGCCGGCGCGCGCGCGGCGCATCTGCCACGCGGCGTCGTAGGCGTCGCCCACCGAGAGCGGGAAGCGCAGCAGGCCGCGCTCAAGCTCGACGACCCCGTCGTCCACCGAAACCACCATGTTCCACTCGGGAGTCCAGGTGGCGTCGGATTCGCGGCGCTTGCCCTGGCGCACGAGCACGGTATGGATGGCGCGCGCATCGACGAAGCTCACCTGCAGCTCGTAGAGGTACACGGGCGGCTTCGCCCTGCGGTCCGAGCGGCGATAGACCCATCGCTCGCCCGCCTTGACCTCGGGTCTGGCAATTGCTGCCTCGGGCTGCGCCGCGCCGGTCGCGGGAGACAGCGCGAGAAAACAGGCTAGGGCAGCGAGGGCTGCTTTCACACCATCAGCGGCACGACGAGCAGCGCGACGATGTTGATGATCTTGATGAGCGGGTTCACCGCCGGGCCGGCGGTGTCCTTGTAGGGATCGCCCACCGTGTCGCCGGTCACCGCCGCCTTGTGCGCATCCGAGCCCTTGCCGCCGTGGTGGCCGTCCTCGATGTGCTTCTTGGCGTTGTCCCAGGCGCCGCCGCCGGTGCACATGGAGATGGCGACGAACAGGCCCGTGACGATCGTTCCCATCAACAGCCCCCCCAGAGCCTGGGCGCCCGCCGCGCTGCCGCCGATCCAGCCGAACCCCAGGCCGATGACGATCGGCACCAGCACCGGCAGCAGCGAGGGGACCATCATCTCGCGGATCGCCGCGCGCGTGAGCATGTCGACCGCGACGCCGTATTGCGGCTTGGCCGTGCCCTGCATGATGCCGGGGATCTCCTTGAACTGCCGGCGCACCTCCAGCACCACCGCGCCGGCGGCGCGCCCCACCGCCTCCATCGCCATGGCGCCGAAGAGGAACGGCACCATGCCGCCGATGAACAGGCCGACGATCACGTAGTGGCTGGAGAGATCGAAGGAAACGGACTTGCCCGCGGACTCGAGCGCATGGGTGAAGTCCGCGAACAGCACCAGCGCGGCGAGGCCCGCCGAGCCGATGGCGTAGCCCTTGGTGACCGCCTGGGTGGTGTTGCCGACCGCGTCGAGGGGGTCGGTGATCTCGCGCACCGAGTCGGGCAGGTCCGCCATCTCGGCGATGCCGCCGGCGTTGTCGGTGATCGGCCCGTAGGCGTCGAGGGCGACGATGATCCCCGCCCTCGAGAGCATCGAGGTCGCCGCGGTGGCGATCCCGTACAGGCCCGCGAGCGCATAGGAGACGAGGATGGCGACGCACACCGCGAGCACCGGCCAGGCGGTGGACTTCATCGACACCCCCAGGCCGGCGATGATGTTGGTGGCGTGGCCGGTGACGCTCGCCTCCGCCACGTGCCGCACCGGCTTGAACTGCGTGCCGGTGTAGTACTCCGTGATCCAGACGAGGAAGCCGGTGAGGACGAGCCCCACCACGGCTGCCCCCCACAGCTGCCATACGCCGATCAGCTTCTTGCCGCCGAACATCTCGATCGGCACGCTCTTCAGCGTGTCGCCCATGACGTAGGCGGTGATCGGCCAGAAGGCGACCAGCGCGAGCAGGCCGGCGACCCACAGGCCGCGGTAGAGCGCCGGCATCACGTTCACGTCGCCGGCCTTCGCCTTGACGAACCAGGTGCCGGCGATCGAGGCGATGATGGCGAAGCCGCCCAGCGCGAGCGGATAGATGAGCGCGGCGACGTTGCCGATCATGAGGGCGCCCAGCAGCATGGTGGCGATGATGGTCACGGCGTAGGTCTCGAACAGGTCCGCCGCCATGCCGGCGCAGTCGCCGACGTTGTCGCCGACATTGTCGGCGATCACTGCCGGGTTGCGCGGATCGTCCTCGGGGATGCCGGCCTCGACCTTGCCGACCAGGTCGGCGCCGACGTCCGCCCCCTTGGTGAAGATGCCGCCGCCCAGTCGCGCGAAGATCGAGATCAGCGAG
This sequence comes from Betaproteobacteria bacterium, assembly GCA_052387375.1. Taxonomy (GTDB): domain Bacteria; phylum Pseudomonadota; class Gammaproteobacteria; order Burkholderiales; family SG8-39; genus SCGC-AG-212-J23. Next base: position 4,701 of record JBQTJF010000023.1, on the reverse strand, counting down.
CCGCCGAAGCCCAGGCCGACGAGCGGATGGATGATCTGCGCCAGGTTGCGGTCGTCGAGCGCGTTGGCGTGCAGCAGCGCGAAGTAGCCGGCGACGCCGAGCAGGCCCAGGCCGACCACCAGCAGGCCGGTGACGGCGCCGCCGTTGAAGGCGACCTGCAGCGCGTCGTTCAGGCCGACGCGGGCGGCCTCCGCGGTGCGCACGTTGGCGCGCACCGAGATGTTCATGCCGATGATGCCGCAGGCGCCGGAAAGTACCGCACCGATCACGAAGCCGGCGGCCGAATAGCCATCCAAGAACATCCATATCAGCACCGCCAGCACCGCGCCGACGACGGCGATGGTCTTGTACTGCCGCCACAGGTAGGCGACCGCGCCCTCGCGCACCGCGGCCGAGATCTCGCGCATGCGCTCGTTGCCCTCGGGCAGCTTGAGGATGCGCGTGATCTGCCACGCGCCGTAGACGATGGCAAGGATGGCGCAGACGAGCGCGAAGACCAGACCGGCGGACATCGTTGTTCTCCCCTGAAAGGGGAAAAATTTTATCAGGCCAGCGCGGCCAGGGCGCGCCGGGTCACCTCCTCGACGCTGCCCGTGCCGGAAATGCGGTGGTACTCCGCTTGGCCCTCGCGCCGGTAGTAGTCGACCACCGGGCGCGTCTGCCGGCGGTACACCTCGAGGCGTTCTTTCACCGTCTCGGGCTTGTCGTCGTCGCGCTGGATGAGCGGCTCGCCGGTAAGATCGTCCTTGTCCTCGACCCTGGGTGGGTTGAATTTGAGGTGATACACGCGGCCCGAGCCCGGGTGCACGCGCCGTCCGGTCATGCGCGTGATGATCTCCTCGTCGGGCACGTCGATCTCCAGCACGTCATCGATTCTCACCACCGCGGCTTTCATCGCGTCGGCCTGCGGAATGGTGCGCGGAAAGCCGTCGAACAGGTAGCCGCGGGCGCAATCGGGCTGCTTGAGCCTCTCCTTGACCAGGGCGACGATGATGTCGTCGGAGACCAGGCGTCCCGCGTCCATGACCTTTTTCGCCTCCAGCCCCAGGGGCGTGCCGGCCTTCGCGGCCGCGCGCAGCATGTCGCCGGTGGAGATCTGCGGGATGGCGAACCTGCGGCAGATCGCGGCCGCCTGCGTGCCCTTGCCGGCGCCGGGCGGGCCGAGCAGTATCAGCCTCATCGGATCATTCTACGCACCGCCTCGAGGTCCTCGGGCGTGTCGACTCCCGGCGGGATCGCCTCGGCGCTGACGACCACCGCGATGCGGTGGCCGTGCCACAACGCGCGCAGCTGCTCCAGAGCTTCGGCTTTTTCGAGAGGGGATGGCTGCAGGCCCGCAAACGAGAGAAGAAACTTCACTCGATAGGCGTATATGCCGGCGTGGCGGAACCAGCGGCCGCCCGCTTCGCGCGGATGGGGAATCTGCGCGCGCGAGAAGTACAGCGCGCGGTGGCGCGCATCGAGCACCACTTTCACGACGTTGGGGTTGGCGAGGTCCGTCTCGAGCGGGTGGCTGGCCGTGGCCATCGCGGCCTCGCGGTCGGCCTCCAGCGCGGCGGCGACCTGGGCGATGAGCCCGGGCGCCATCAGAGGCTCGTCGCCCTGCAGGTTCACCACCAGCGCGTCGTCGGCGAGGCCGAGGGCGCGCGCGGCCTCGGCGACGCGGTCGGTGCCCGAGGCGTGGTCGGCGCGCGTGGCGAGCGCCGAATAGCCGGCGGCGCGCACCGCGCTGGCGATGCGCTCGTCGTCGGTGGCGACGTGCACGCCGGCGGCGCCGCTCGCGGCGGCGCGCTCGCATACGCGCACCACCATCGGCTTGCCGCCGAGCTCGGCGAGCGCCTTGCCGGGGAAGCGGGTGGAAGCGTAACGCGCCGGGATGATGACGCGGAACTTCAAACGACTTCTTCGTCCGCAGCGAGCTTCCGCGCCTCGTCTTCCAGCATTACCGGGATGCCGTCCTTCACCGGGTAGGCGAGCCGGTCGGGCTTGCACACCAGCTCGGCGGCCTCCTTGCGATAGACGAGCTTGCCCTTGCACAGCGGGCAGACCAGGATCTCAAGCAGCCTTGGATCGACGCCACTCATTCGCTTTTCCCAGGAGCCAGTCGCCGAACGCGGGATCGAGCCGCGCCGTCACCGGCAGCACCCACCAGTGGGGGCGCGCGGCGTGGCGCAATTTTACCGCGTCCTTCTCGGTCATCAGCACCGGCGCCTGGTCGCCGAACTCCAGGTCCTGGGCGCGGAACGGGTGGTGGTCGGGGAACGGATGCGGCACGGGCGTCGCGCCCAGGCGCGCGAGGTGCAGGAAGAAGCGGTTGGGATGGCCGATGCCGGCGACCGCGTGCACCTTCGCGCCGGCGAACTCCCGCACGCTGCGCCGCTCGCGCGCGTCGGTCATGCGGTGCAGCGTTTCGCCCTCGAGCTGCATGGCGTATCCGGCCAGGGAGGATTCGTGCGACACCACGGCGTCGACCGAGCGCAGTCGCGAGCGGGGCTCGCGCAGCGGCCCCGCCGGCAGGAGCAGCCCGTTGCCGAAGCCGCGCGCGTCGACCACCGCGATCTCCAGGTCGCGGCGCACGCGGTAGTGCTGCAGCCCGTCGTCGAGGATCACCACGTCCACCTCGGGATGCTGCTCGCGCAGCGCGGCGATGACGCGCACGCGATCGGCGCCGACCCATACCGGGCAGCCGCTGCGCCGCGCGAGCAGGATCGGCTCGTCGCCGACTTCCGCCGCCTGGTCGGCGACGGTCGCGGCGCGCGGCACCGCGACCCGCGCGCCGTAGCCGCGCGAGACGATGCCCGGCGACCAGCCCTCGCCCTTGAGGAACTCGGCGATCCAGAGCACGAGGGGCGTCTTGCCGCTGCCGCCCGCCGTGAGGTTGCCGACCACGATCACCGGAATGCCGGGATGCGTGCTTTTCAGCAGCCGAGCCTTATAGAGAAATCTTCTCAAGAAAACGAGAAGACGAAACAGCAGGCTGGCCGGCCACAGCAGCCAGGCGAGGGCGCTGCGCCGGTACCAGTGCCGCACTACCTGTTCGACTGCGTGGTGAAGGTGATCTGCGACAGGCCGGCGAGGCGCGAGGCCTCCATGACGCGGATGACGGCCTGGTGGGTGGCGGCGGCGTCGGCGCTGATGACGACGACCGGGTCCTTGTGCGCGGCGCCGGCGCGGCGCAGCTCATCGGCGAGCTGCTCGACGCTGCGGAAGGGCACGGCGCTGCGGTTGACGACGTACTGGCCCTGCGCGTTCACCAGCACCGTGATCTCGTTCGGCCGGTCGGGCTGCCGCTCGGCGCTGGCGGTGGGCAGGCTGATCTGCAGCTCGGTGTACTTCGAGTAGGTGGTGGTGATCATGAGGAAGATCAGGATCACCAGCATCACGTCGATCATCGGCACCAGGTTGATCTCGAGGGCCTCCTTCTCCTGGCCGCGCTGGAAGTTCATGCCGCGCGCTCGCCGTGGATCACGTCGACCAGCTTGCCGGCGAGCTGCTCCATCTCCACCACCAGCGTGTCGACCTTGTTGCGGTAGTGGCGGTAGAAGATGAGCGCCGCGATGCCGATGCCGATGCCGAACGCGGTGTTGTAGAGCGCGATGGAGATGCCGTGCGCGAGCTGCTGCGGATTGGTGCCGCCGGTGGGCGACTGCGAGCCGAAGATCTCGATCATGCCGATCACGGTGCCGAACAGGCCGAGCAGCGGCGCCGCCGTGGCGATGGTGCCCAAGGTGGTGAGGAAGCGGCCGAGGTCGTGCGCGACCGCCCTGCCCGCCTCTTCCACCGCCTCCTTCATGACGTAGCGCGAGCTCTTGTGGTTGCGCAGCCCGGCCGCGAGCACGGTGCCAAGCGGCGAGTCCCTGGCGAGCTTGTCGAGCACGTCGTCGGACACGCCCTGGCGCTGGTAGACGGTGACCACCTGGTCGAAAAGGCTCGGCGGGATGATCTTGCGGCTGCGCAGGGTGACCGAGCGCTCGATGATCAGGGCTACGGCGATGACGGAAGCGAGGAGCAGGAACCAGATCGGCCAGCCCGCGGCCTGGATGATGGCGAACAACGCGTTTCCTTATCGTTTTCTTGTGTGCTTCGCCGGCGACTGTACGGCCAGGAGGCCGGCGCGGCAAGTTTCCGCGCTGCAGCAAACACGGCTGTTGCGTCGTCGCACAGCGATCGTGTGTAGTGAATTCTGCGATATCCACAAAAACTTGTGGATAAGTTTGTGGATTATCACTGAATAGCGCGCGCCAACGTAGTTGCGGCGCGCCCGAAGTCGGTTGCGATCAAAAATTGAGCAGATTTTTTTGGCATGCAAACAACTGCTTGGCGCAAAGAATCGGCCTCCGCAACGCAATCTGTCGCTTGCGCGCGGCGGCGCGGCGAGAATGTGGATTAGTGAAAGCGCGCCTTCCCTCTTGACAGCGGTGCAAGACGCTCTGGTCCTTACCGTGTCGCAGTTGCTGCGCAGCGTGCGCGACACGCTCGAGCGGCGCTTTCCGCTCGCCTGGGTGCGCGGCGAGCTGTCCAACTTCTCGCGCGCGCCCTCGGGGCACTGCTATTTCACGCTGAAGGACGATGGCGCCCAGGTCGACTGCGTGATGTTCCGCAGCCGCGCCGCGGCGCTCGACGGTGCGCTCGCCGACGGCGCCCAGGTGGAGGTGCGCGCGCTGCCCACGCTCTACGAGCCGCGCGGGCGCTTTCAGCTGA
>JBQTJF010000022.1:0-4597 GCA_052387375.1 Betaproteobacteria bacterium | reverse complement strand
ATTTTAGCTTGGTCTGGCTGTTTATTAAGTCTAGTAATATTGTTTTTCCGCGGTTGATCGCCGCGGCAAAATTTAAGAATCAGCGGCCGGGGGAGCGAGAGCTGGCTCACGGCCGGTTTTCCGCGGTTGATAGCCGCGGCCTCATTGAAGCTCGATCGCGGCGGCGATGGAGACCGCGCGGTTCGAGGTTTTCCGCGGTTGATAGCCGCGGCCTCATTGAAGCAGCCACGGTCGGTACACGGGCTTCGTGCGGCCGGCGGGTTTTCCGCGGTTGAAAGCCGCGGCCTCATTGAAGCCAAGACGCCGCCGAGCGCACGTTGGTGAAGCCGTACGTTTTCCGCGGTTGATAGCCGCGGCCTCATTGAAGCGATTTCCACCTCGACAAGATCAACGCCGACGTGCGCAAGGCGCTCGCCGACCCGGGGGTACGCGAAAAGCTCGCCAATACCGGCAACGTACCCATGGACATGCCGGCGCAGGAATTCTCCAGCTTCGTGCGCAGCGAGATCGCGAACGCCAAGCGCGTCGCCCGGGCAGGGGAATCAAGCCGCAGTAAGCATCCGCTTCAGGGGAACGCCGGTGAGCCGCTGGAGTTCCTCGAAGCTCAGGCCCTCGACCGTCTCGACGACGTGCAGCCCGTCGGGCTTGACGTCGATCACGGCGAGATCGGTGTAGATGCGGTCGACGCAGCGCGCGCCGGTGAGCGGGTAGGTGCAGCGCTCGACGATCTTGCTTTCGCCGCTCTTCGTCAGGTGCTCCATCATCACCAGCACCTGCTTCGCGCCGACCGCGAGGTCCATGGCGCCGCCGACCGCGGGGATCGCGTCGGGCGCGCCGGTATGCCAGTTGGCGAGGTCGCCCGCGACCGAGACCTGGAACGCGCCGAGGATCGCGAAGTCGAGATGGCGCCCGCGGATCATGGCGAACGAGTCGGCGTGGTGGAAGTAGGCGCCGCCGGCGAGCAGCGTCACCGGCTCCTTGCCGGCGTTGATGAGGTCCTCGTCCTCGGCGCCGGCGGCCGGCTTCGGGCCGACGCCGAGGATGCCGTTCTCGCTGTGCAGGATGATTTCGCGCCCTTTCGGCAGGTGATCGGCGACCAGCGTCGGCAGGCCGATGCCGAGGTTCACGTACGCCCCCTCGGGGATGTCGCGGGCAACGCGCGCCGCCAGCGCCTTCTTGTCCAGCTTTCTCATCAGTGCTTCACCAGCCGCTTGACGAAGATGCCCGGCGTGACCACGGCCTCGGGATCGAGGCTGCCCAGCTCGGCGATTTCGCGCACCTGCGCCACGGTGCATTTCGCCGCGGCGGCCATGACCGGCGCGAAATTGCGCGCGCTCTTGCGATAGACGAGGTTGCCCCAGCGGTCGGCGCGATCGGCCTTGATGAGCGCGAAGTCGGCGTGGATCGGGTACTCGAGCACGTAGTCGCGCCCGCCGATGCGGCGCGTTTCCTTGCCCTCCGCGAGCCGCGTGCCGAAGGCGGTGGGGGTATAGAACGCGCCGATGCCGGCGCCGGCGGCGCGGATGCGCTCCGCGAGCGTGCCCTGCGGCACCACCTCGAGCTCGATCTCGCCGGCGCGGTAGGCGGCGTCAAAGTGCCAGGAATCGGCCTGGCGGGGAAACGAGCAGAGGATCCTGCGCACGCGCTTCGCCCCGATCAGCGCCGCGAGGCCGCTGTCGCCGTTGCCGGCGTTGTTGGCGACCACCGTGAGGCCGCGCGCGCCCTGTGCGATCAGCGCGTCGATGAGCGCGGCCGGCATGCCGGCGTTGCCGAAGCCGCCGATCAGGACGGTGGCGCCGTCGGGCAAGTCGGCGAGGGCGGCCTGCGGGCTGGCTACGGTCTTGTCGATCATGGGCCCGGACGATTATCGCACCGGCCCTTTTTCCGCTGCCTTCTTTATGCACCACTTTAGGTCGTTAACATAAGTAATTGATTTATAAATTGTCTTATGAGCCAGAATGTATCTGAAAAAATGACGCTAAGTGCTTGTCATAGATAAAGAAAATCCTTGACCTGCCGAGATCGTTCCGGCTAGAGTGGAAAAACGTAGAAAAAAGTGGCACAAGAAGCTAAATGGGCGCAGCGTTTCACGGGGCGGCGGTCGTCACGCTCGACGCTAAGGGTCGCGTCGCTATCCCCACGCGCCATCGCCAGGCGCTGCTCGATGCCGGCAGGTCGCTCGTCCTTACCGCCCACCCCGAGGGCTGCGTGCTGATGTATCCCGCCGCCGAGTGGGAGCCGGTGCGCGCCCGCGTCGAAGCCTTCCCGAGCTTCCATCCCCAGGCGAGCTGGTGGAAGCGGCTGCTGCTCGGCTTCGAGGAGCACCTCGCCGCCGACGGCTCGGGGCGCGTGCTGCTGCCGGCGGCGCTGCGCCAGCACGCCAGGCTCGAGCGCGACGCGATGATGGTGGGGCAGGGCCGCTACTTCGAGCTCTGGGATGCGGCGCTGTGGTCGGCGAAGCTCGGCCAGGCGCTCGCCGGCGGCGCCGCGCCGCCCCCGGGCATCGAGGACTTCTCGCTGTGAGCGCCGATCATGCATCTGCCGGTACTCGAGCGCCAGGCGATCGAGGCGCTGGCGATCCGCCCCGACGGCACCTACTTGGACGGCACCTTCGGCCGCGGCGGTCACAGCCGGGCGATCCTCGCGCGTCTGGGCCCGCAGGGCCGGCTGATCGCGCTCGACCGCGATCCGGACGCCGAGCGCGCTGCGCGCGGCTTCGGCGATGCGCGCCAGTCGTTCTTCCGCAGGAAGTTTTCGGAGCTGGGCGAGGTGCTCGGCGAGCGCCGCGTGCAGGGCATGCTCTTCGATCTGGGCGTGTCCTCGCCGCAGCTCGACGCGCCCGAGCGCGGCTTTTCTTTCCGCGCCGATGGCCCGCTCGACATGCGCATGGACCCGACGCAGGGCGAGCCGGCGGCGCAGTGGCTGGCCCGCGCACAACAAGAAGAAATCACTGAGGTGATCCGCGACTATGGGGAAGAACGGTTTGCTAAACAGATTGCAGCGGCGATTGTTGCTGCGCGCCGCCGCGAGCCACTCCTCCGCACCCGGCAACTGGCCGATCTCGTGGCTAAGGCGGTCCGCACACGCGAGCCGGGCCAGGACCCGGCGACGCGCACCTTTCAGGCTGTACGGATTCACGTCAATCGGGAGCTTGAGGAAGTGTCGCTGATGCTGCCCCAGGCGCTGGCGGGACTCGCGCCGGGCGGCCGCCTGGCGCTGATCAGCTTCCATTCGCTCGAGGACCGCATCGTCAAGCGCTTCCTGCAGCGCGCGGCGCGCCCCGAGGTGCCCCGGGAACTGCCGCTGCGCGCCAGCGAAATGCCACGACCCCTGCTCAGACTCGTGGGACGTGCGCAGCATGCGTCCCCGGAAGAGACAAGAAGAAATCCGCGGGCGCGCAGCGCCACCCTGCGCGTGGCCGAGCGCACCGCGGTCCCCTTCGTCATGCAGAACACACGGATCGAGCCCGGCGCGCGGTGGCGAAACTGAACCTCCTCCTCCTCGCGGTTCTCGTCGCCTGCGCGCTCGGGCTCGTCACCTCGCAGCACCAGGCGCGCAAGCGCTTCTCCGGGCTCGAGCGCGAGCACGCGCGCGCGCGCGAGCTCGACGTGCAGTACGGGCGGTTGCAGCTCGAGGCGAGCACCTGGGCGCTGCATTCGCGCGTGGCGAAGATCGCCACCGGCGTGCTCGGCCTGCGCGCTCCGGACGCGCGCCGCCTGCGGGTGGTGGCGCCGCAAGAGAGCCGGTGAGGGCTGCGGCGCAGGGCCTGGTCAGGCTGCCGGTCTGGCGCTCGCGCGTGGTGCTGGCGCTGCTCGTCGCCGCCTTCGCCGTGCTCGCCGCGCGCTCGGTCTACCTGCAGGCGATGCACACCGACTTCCTGCAAGAGAAGGGCGACGCGCGCTACTCGCGCGTCATCGAAGTGCCGGCGACGCGCGGCAGGATCCTCGACCGGCACGGCGAGGCGCTGGCGGTGTCGACGCCGGTGAAGTCGGTCTGGGCGATTCCGGCCGACGTGGCCCCCGAGCGCGCCGCGCGGCGGCGGCTCGCCACGCTGCTCGGGCTCAGCCCGCGCGAGCTCGAGCGCAAGCTCGCCGACACCTCGCGCGACTTCGTCTATCTGAAGCGCCAGCTCGCTCCCGAGACCGCCGAGGCGATCGAGCGGCTGGGCATGGCGGGAATCCACCACCACGCCGAGTTCCGCCGGTATTACCCTGCCGGTGAAGTGACCGCTCACCTGCTCGGGTTCACGGGCGTCGACGACGCCGGACAGGAGGGCGTGGAGCTCGCCTACCAAGGGACCCTGGGCGGCTTGCCCGGCAGCCGGCGCGTGATCAAGGACCGGCTCGGGCGCATCGTCGAGGACGTCGAGTCGATCCGCGCGGCGCAGGCGGGGCGCGACCTCGCGCTCTCGATCGACGGCAAGATCCAGAGCCTTGCCTACGCGGCCCTGAAGGGCGCGGTCGAGCAGCACCGCGCGAAGGCCGGAGCGCTCGTGGTGCTCGACGTGCGCACGGGCGAGGTGCTCGCGCTCGCCAATGCGCCCTCGTACAACCCCACCAACCGCGCCCGCCTGAGCGGCGCGCAGCTGCGCAACCGC
>JBQTJF010000021.1:0-6654 GCA_052387375.1 Betaproteobacteria bacterium | reverse complement strand
CCTGGAAGGGCAGGTCCCCGACGCCAAAAGCCTGACCACGCTCTCGCAGTGGATCGCCGGCCAGTTCGACCCGACGCTCTCGTGGAAGGACGTCGAGTGGGTGAAGAAGCTCTGGGGCGGCAAGCTCGTCCTCAAGGGCATCCTCGACGTCGAGGACGCGAAGATCGCCGCGCAGAGCGGCGCCGACGCGATCGTCGTCTCCAACCACGGCGGCCGCCAGCTCGACGGCACGGTGTCGTCCATCCGTGCTCTTCCGGAAATCGTCGATGCCGTCCAGGGCCGAACCGAGGTCTGGTTCGACGGCGGCATCCGCAGCGGCCAGGACGTGCTGAAGGCCTGCGCCCTGGGCGCGCGCGCCACGCTGATCGGCCGCGCTTTCGCCTACGGCCTGGGCGCCATGGGCGAGGCCGGGGTGCTGCGCGCCCTCGACATCATCGAGAAAGAGCTCGACGTCACCATGGCGCTCTGCGGCGTGCACGACATCAGGAAGGCCGACCGCTCGATCCTGCGCGCCGCCTGAAGCGGCCCGGGTCGAGCGCATCGGCGAGCGCGCCTTCGAGCGGCAGCGGCTCGCCCTCGAGCTGGCTGGCGATGATCTCGGCGGCGAGCGCCGCCCACAGCAGGCCGCGCGAGCCGTAGGCGAAGGCGCCGTACACGTTGCCTGCGATCCTGCCCACGACCGGCAGGCGGTCGGGCGTCACGGCGCGGAACGCCACCCTTCCTTCCAGAGGCGAAGAATCGTCCAGCTCGTGAGGAATGATTTCCCTCAGGCGGGCGAGATTGCCGGCATGGCTGTCCGCGCGCGGCGCCGGGTCCTCGTCGTCGATGTCGTACGAGGCGCCGACCACGCAGACGCCGTCGACCGGCGGCAGCACCATGCCGCCGCGCAGCACCACGACGTGCGGCGGCTCGATGCGCGCTTCGGGCACGTACGTAAGCTGCCCGCGCACGCGCCGCAGCCTGAGGTGCGGCACCGGCTGCAGCTTCGGCGCCTCAGCCGAGTTGGCGAGGATCACCAGGTTTTTCTCGGGAATCTCTTCCAGTGTTCGGGAGAATCTCTTCGTGAGACGCGCCCCGCAAGCCGCGAGCTGCGCCCGCACCAGGCTGCGCGGCTTGATCCAGCCGCTCTGCGGAAACCACAGCCCGCCGGCGGCGAGCGGCACGCCCGCGTGCGCCGTCGCCTCCTCGCGGGTCGCGTACTGCGCGTACTCGGCCGGCCAGCCGGCGACGGCGCGCTGCTGCGAGGCTTCCTCCTTCGCCGTGCGCGCGAGCTGCAGCGCGCCGCAGGGATCCCAGCGGAGGTTGTCGAGGAACGACCACCTTTGCAGGCTGTATAGGTAGGAAACCCGTGTGAGCCGCGCCATGACGCTGTCGTCGGGCGTGGCGAGCGGATGGTACGCGCCGGCATGGTTGCCCGAGGCCTCCTGCGCCGGCTCGGCGTGGCGCTCGTAGAGCTCCACCTCCCAGCCGCGCGCGCAAAGGCGCTCGCACACGGCGGCGCCGGCGAGGCCAGCGCCGACGACGACAGCACGTTTTTCAACAGAAGGGATGCTGATGCCCTTCGTCGAGTGGGCAACAAGCATTTCCTTCTTGTGGCCGAAGCCCGGGCGCTTCTCGACCGCGAAGCCGGTGCGCTCGAGCGCCGCACGCACCGGGGCGGCGACGCTCCAGGTGGCGAGCGTGGCCCCGGCCGCGCACAGGCGCGACACCGAGCGCATCAGCGCCGGCGACCACATGTCGGGGTTCTTCGCCGGGGCGAAGCCGTCGAGGTACACGGCGTCGGCGGCGAGCCGCAGCTCGCGGAGGATTCTTGCATCCGAGAAGAACAACGTGAGAACGACCCGGCCGCGGTCGAGCTCGAGGCGCTGCGCGCCCGGGACGAGGAGCGGCCAGCGCGCATGCAATTCAGCGGCTTCGTCCTGCAGTTCCGGATAGCAAGAATGAAATTCCTTTGCGTCAGGCAGGGCGAGCGGGTGCTTCTCGACCGAGACGAAGTGCAGCCGCTCGCAGCGGCGCGGGTCGCGGCGCCACGCCTGCCAGGTGACGAGGAAGTTGAGCCCGGCGCCGAAGCCGGTCTCGAGGATGACGAAGCGCCGGCGCCCGGCCCAGCGCTCCGGCAGCGCGTTGCCCCTCAGGAACACGTGCTCCGCCTGCGCCGGGCCGCCCGCGGCGCTGTGGTAGACGTCGGCGAAGGCCTCGGAATACGGCACCCCGTCGCGGAAGGCGAGGCGGGCCGGCTCGAGGGGCGCGCTCATGGCGCTATTGTGGCCGTTTGAGGCAGATCAACACCCGCCGGCGCGCGCGGCGTAGGGTGGCCGCCATGGCAGTTCCGGCGCGGCATGGAGCGCCGCGGCCTCGTCCCCGCCGACGCCGGGGGCCAGGAGCGCGCCCTCCGGATCGCGGTGCGCCGCTGCGCCATGTGCCGGAGCACCGAGGAATGCGAGCACTGGATCGCCGGCGAGCGCGACGACCCGGAGAAGTTCTGCCCGAACGACATGTTCATGCAGAACCTGGAGCGCGAGAAGCGGCGGAAGTAGAAGCGTCACCCCTGCGCCCGGTCCGCCGGTCAAGCGTTCGGCGTAAAGTAGTGGCGTGGGTGAAGGGGTGGGATGACCCGGGGATTATCCGCCGTCGTGCTTCTCTGGCTTGCCGGCTGCGCCGCCGTCGCGCCGCTCGACGAAGCCGAACGCGCACGCATCCGAGTCGTTGTGCCGGTCGCGGCGCTTTCCGCGCCGCAAGTCGATTTCAGGGCGCTGCCCGGCCGAGGAACGGGCGCCGCCATGGGCGTCGCGGGCGGAGTCGGCGGCGTGGCGCAAGCCTGCCTTCCCTGGGGGTCGTTCGCTCCCGCCTGCATGGTGATGCTAGCCCCCGTGGTGGCGGCCACGGGCCTGATCGGCGCCGCTGCCATGCCGTCGAACGAGGGGCTCGAGCCGATGATCGAGCGCGCCCGCAGTCATCTCGGCGGGGCAGGCGATCTGCAGAAGCTCCTCGCGCAGCGCTTCACCGAGCAAGTACAGCGACTCACACCGTACACCGTCGACCCTCATTCGGGCGACGGCGCCGAAGGCGCCGTCGCTGCGAACCTCGCCGTGCGCTTCGTCGGCGCGACGCTGACCGAGCCGGCGGAATTCTTCGGCCCGGACTATGCGAGCCGCCCAGTGCGCCTCGTGGTGGGCGGCATCATCACGCCGTGCGCGCAAATGCGCGAGTGAGCTACTGCGAAGCGGTGATCCCGCCGTCCACTTAGAGGATTTGCCCGGTGACGAAGTCGCTCGCCAGCGAGCAGAAGAAAAGCACCGCGCCCACGACGTCCGCTGCCTCTGCGACGCGCCCGAGCGGGATGCGCTCCTTCAGCCAGGCGCGCGTCTTCGGGTTCCTCAGCCAATGCAGGTTCGTGCCGAGCACCGCGTCGAACGCCGCCTCAGCCCGAAACCAGGGTCAGACCACGTTTTTCCGGGCCTGGAACGAGAGGTGCGGGCGGCCAACATCGGTACGATCGTACCGATTCCAAGAATCACAACGAAACGTCGTCTGTCCCTGTTTTTGCTGCTCTTGCGCCATGCTCGCCTTAGAAGACATCCACACCTTCTACGGCGAGAGCGAGGTGCTCTTCGGTGTCTCGCTCGAGGTGCGCGCGGGCGAGGTGGTCGCCCTGCTCGGCCCCAACGGCGCGGGCAAGACCACGCTGTTCGAGCTCATCACCGGCTCGAACGCGCCGAGCGCGGGACGGGTGCTGTGCATGGGGCAGGACATCCACCGCGTCAAGGCGCGCGAGCGTGACCGGCTGGCCATCCACTACCACCAGTCCTACCAGGTGCGGCGTTTCCGGCTACATCGGCTTCATGCTCGACTTCTTCCGCCGGCTGCGCGCCGAGGGGCGGGCCGTCTTCGTCTGCCTGCCCCCGACCGAGCGCTACCACCTCGAGGTCCTGCGCGAGGTGTGCGAGCGCTTCATCTTCGTCGAGCGGGGTAGAATTTCCGTGCATCGCGACTTCGCCGCCCTCGCGGCCGACGCCGGCGCCGCCGCCTATCTCGGACAGACCGCATGAACAAGCCCGCCGAACTGAAGCTCGAGACCGTCCCCGCCTGGATCAACGGAAGAGCGCTCGCCCCCGCCGGGCGCTCGGGCGACGTCTACGACCCTGCGACCGGCCAGGTCGCGAAAAGAGTTTGTTTTTCTGACGAGAGGATCATCGATTCGGCCGTGAAGGCCGCGGCGGCCGCCTTCCCCGCATGGCGCGACACGCCGCCGCTGCGTCGTGCCCGCGTGATGCAGGAATTCCTGAATCTTCTGAGGAAGAACCAGAAGGCGCTTGCCGCGATCGTCAGCGAGGAGCACGGAAAAACGCTGGACGATGCCATGGGGTCCGTGCAGCGCGGCATCGAGGTGGTCGAGTTCGCCTGCGGCATTCCGCACCTCCTGAAGGGCGAGTACTCCGAGAACGTCGGCACGCAGGTCGACACGCACACCATCCGCCAGCCGGTGGGCGTGTGCGCCGGCATCACGCCTTTCAACTTCCCGGTGATGGTGCCGCTGTGGATGTTCCCGATGGCGATCGCCTGCGGCAACAGCTTCATCCTCAAGCCCTCCGAGAAGGTGCCCTCGGCCTCGGTGCGCATGGCCGAGCTCTTCAAGGAGGCGGGGCTGCCCGACGGCGTGCTCAACGTCGTCCACGGAGACAAGGTCGCGGTGGACGCTTTGCTTCTTCATGAAGGAGTCAAGGCCGTATCCTTCGTGGGCTCGACGCCGATCGCGAAGTACATTTACGAGACCTGCGCGAAGGCCGGCAAGCGGGTGCAGGCGCTGGGCGGGGCGAAGAACCACGCCGTGGTGCTCCCGGACGCCGACCTCGAGTTCGCCGCCGAGGCGCTGATCGGCGCCGCCTACGGCTCCGCCGGCGAGCGCTGCATGGCGATCAGCGCGGTGGTGGCGGTGGGCGCCGCGGGCGACCCGCTGGTTCGCCTGCTGGAGAAAAAGGCAAAGGCCATCAAGCTCGGCGTCGACATGGGCCCGCTCGTTACCGAGCAACATCGGAACAAGGTAGCGTCCTACTTGGATGTTGGTTTGAAGGAAGGCGCAAAGCTGGTCGTCGATGCGCGCCGGCAGGAGACGCCGAAGCAGGGCTTCTACCTCGGCACCTCGCTCTTCGACCACGTCACCCCGGAGATGGAGGTCTACAAGCACGAGATCTTCGGGCCGGTCCTTGTCGTTTTAAGGGTTGAATCCCTTGAAGGAGCGATAAAGCTCGTCAATGCCAACCCCTACGCCAATGGCACCGCCATCTTCACGGAATCGGGCGGCGCGGCGCGGCGCTTCGCCGCCGAGATCCAGGTCGGCATGGTGGGCGTCAACGTGCCGATCCCGGTGCCGGTGGCGTTCTACTCCTTCGGCGGCTGGAAGAGCTCGCTCTTCGGCGACCTGCACGTGCACGGCGTGGAGAGCGTCAAGTTCTATACGCGCACGAAAGTGGTGACGACGCGCTGGCCGCACCAGGATACGCCGGCGCCCGGCCTCAACATGCCGACGCTCGGCTGAAACGGCGTACTTGCAGGAGAATGGCGGGCGATGAAGCTCGCCGACTGGTCGCTCTACTTCTATCGCCTGCCGTATCGGCGCGCGGTGACGTGGGCCTACGCCGCGGAGAGCTCGAGCGACTACGCGCTGCTCAAGCTGACCGACGACGACGGCACGGTCGGCATCGCCGAGGGCGTGGTCAAGCCCGCGCGCACCGGCTTCTCGCCGCGCTCGCTCGCGGTGACGCTGGAAGAGGTGATGCTGCCGCGCCTGCGCGGCGTCGATCTCGCGGATGCGGCGGCGGTAGCCCGCGCCTTCGACTGGATCGACGGCAACCGCAGCCCGCGCGCGATGCTCGACAACGCCTGCTGGTCGATGCGCGCGGCGGCGGGCGGAAAGCCGCTATGGCGGCAGTGGGGCGGCGCGCCGGAAGTCTCCCTCTCCTGGATCGTCACGCGCCAGGCGCCGGCGCTGATGGCCGCGGAGGCCGCCGACATGTGCCGCCGGCACGGCCTGCGCTCGCTCAAGCTCAAGGGCGGGCAGGGGCGCGACACCGACTTGCGCGTCATCGCCGAGGTGCGCGCGGCCGTCGGCGCGGGCATCGAGCTGTCGATGGACGCGAACCGCGCCTATCCGCAGGAGGGCATCGGCGATTACCTGCGCGCGATCGCCGACGCCGGCGTCGCGGTCGCCGAGGACCCCTGCCCGCTCGCGCCGGACAGCGCCTTCGAGCGCCTGCAGCGCGACTGCCCGATCCCCCTGCTGGTGGACTACGCGTGCACCTCGCGCGAGGACGCGGCGCTCTTCCTCGACCGCGGCGCGCGCTCGCTGATGCTCAAGCCGGCCCGCACCGGCATCGCGGAGGCGCGCGACATCGACGCGCTCTGCGCTGCGCGCGCCGCGCGCGTATCGCTCGGCATGTACTACGAGAGCGGGCTCGGCACCATGCTGACCCTGCAGGCCGCGGCGGGGCTGAAAAGCCCGCTCGCCCTGCCGCCCGAGCACTCCTTCTTCCTCATCCTCGCCGCGCAGGTGACAAACGACTTGCCGGAGATAAAAGACGGAAAGCTGCGGCTGCCGGAGGAAGCGAATCTCGAGACGCTGGTCGACTGGGCGGCCGTTGAGCGCCTAAAACTCTA